>NZ_JBDYKJ010000003.1:0-120760 GCF_040012395.1 Nocardioides sp. 31GB23
CTGTCGGGCAGCAGCACGTCGCCGACCAGGGCGAGCAGGTCGGCGTCGCGGGTCAGCCAGCCGACGGTGTCGAAGCTGGGTGCCAGCGCCAGCACCCCGTGGGTGCTGATGGCGCCGTGCGTGGTGCGCATGCCGTAGAGGCCCTGGTAGGCCGCGGGTACGCGGATCGATCCGCCGGTGTCGGTGCCGAGCCCGATGGTGGCGTGGCCGAGCGAGACGGCGCTGGCCGAGCCCGACGACGAGCCGCCGGGCACCCGGTACGGCGCCCGCGGGTTGGGCGGGGCGCCGGTGTGGGCGTTGGTGCCGGCCAGGGAGTAGGCGAGCTCGTCGGTGCGGGCGATGCCGCGCAGGTCGGCGCCGGCCTCGACGAGCGAGCGCACCACCGTGGCGTCGCCACGCTCCACCCGAGCGGCCTCCTCCCACGCGGGGTTGCCGGCGCCGATCCTGTGGCCGGCCACGGCGTAGAGGTCCTTGACCGCGACGCTCTCGCCCGACAGCGGACCGCCGGGGGTGCCGGGCACCAGCGGGTCGCCCACCACGCGCCACACCCGGGTGTCGAGCGCCGCCGCCGGGGTGGCGACGTGCGCGGCGGTGACCCTCCAGCCGGCGTCGGTGCGCGCCCACAGCTGGGTCTGCTGGCCGCGTCCGCCGCTCTCGAGCTCGGTGACCGCCACGACCAGCGCGTGGTCGGGGTCGGTGACCTGCACGTGGGTCTGCACGATCCGGCGAGCGGGAGCGCCACCGCGCCGACCGCGGAAGGCGCTGATCGCGTCGTGGCCGACCAGCAGTCCGGCGGCGTCGCCGCGCAGCGTGGTCGGACCGGGCGCGAAGAGCCGGTCCAGCGCCGCGAGGTCGTCTGCCATCAGGGCGCTCTCGTACTCCCAGAAGGCAGCGACGAGCCCGTCGGGGACCTGTGGCGTCGACCCGACGGCGGGTTCGGGGGGCGTGCTGGTCACGAGCGGGGCTCCACGAGGGCGAAGTCCGCCTTGCGGATGCAGGCGTGCACGCCCTTGACCACGTCGACGACCTGGGAGATCTCGAAGTCCGTGGCAGCCGACAGGTAGGCGTAGGCCAGCTGCGGGTCCATCCCGTAGCGCGCCCCGAGCAGCGCGACCGCGTGCCGCACGCACTGGGCGACGGCCAGGTCGAGGTCCTCGTCGAGGCCGGTGGGGACCAGGTGGTCGGTCGTCTCGGCCAGCGGGGTGACGACCTCGCCGAAGCGGCGCACCGCCTCCTCGCGGGCGACGACGTCGAGGCGGAGCGTGACCCGCAGCGACGCCTCCATCGCGGTCAGTGCGACCTCGCCGTTGCCCTGGGCGAAGTGCGGGTCGCCGACGTAGGCCAGCGCGCCGTCGACCTGGACGGGGAGGTGGAGGGTCGTGCCAGCGGTGAGCAGCGCGATGTCGATGTTGCCGCCGTGCCGCCCGGGCGGCACGGAGTGCGGGCGCCGGTCGCCTGCCACGGCCACCCCCATCACGCCGAGGAACGGGGCGAGCGGGAAGCGCACCACCGGCTCGCCGCCCGGCACCAGCGGCAGCTCGCCGTGCGTCTCGGCGGCGTCGACGAGCGCGAACGCGCTGAAGAAGGGGGCGCCGTCGAGCGGGTGCTCCCCGGGCAGTGCGCCGCGACCGTGGCGCGCCGAGATGATGCCGTAGGGCACCCGTGGTCGGGTCTCGACCACCGTCATCGCCAGGAGGTCGCCGGGCCGGGCGCCGCGCACCGCCACCGGCCGGCTCACCACGTGGGGTCCGTCGACCCCGAAGGTGCGCGCGTGGTCGGAGGCGGCCAGGGACCGCGCCTCCGCGAGCACCGGCACGTCGTACGGCGCGAAGAAGCGGTCCGGGTCGCGACCCTGGTCCTCGAGGATGCCCTCGTGGCTGAGGGCGTCGAAGGTGACCTCGTCGCCAGGGTCGACGACCAGCACCGGCTCGTCCGCCCCGCAGGGCAGCCGCCCCCACAGCACCAGGTCCGGGGTCGCCGGCAGGTAGGCGCCGCGCAGCGCTCCGGTGCCGGTCTCGAGGACGTCCATGGCCGGAGGGTAGGCACGGGTTGTTTCAGGCGTACTACGCCGCGGCGTGGCCACCCACCGCGGCAGCGCCGCGTGACCTGCGTCACCGCCGCCCGTTGAGGAGGGCATGACGACGCGTCGCCTGCCCCTCCTCGGTCTCCTCGCCCCCCTGGTCGGCGCGCTGCTGGTCGCGCCGGGCGCCGGCTCCACCGTGGCTGCGGCCCCGCAGGAGCGCCGCCTGCCCGCCTTCACCGAGTACGTCGCCCTGGGCGACTCCTGGACCGCCGACGTCGTGCTGGTCGACCGCTACGGCCTGCCCGACACCACCCACGCGCCGATCGACTGCGCGCAGTCGAAGACCAACTACCCCAAGATCGTGGCCCAGGCGCTCGCGGTGCCGGTCTTCCGTGACGCGTCGTGCGGCTCGGCCACCACCAAGCACTTCCGGCGCCCGCAGGAGGGGCTCCCGCTGGGCGGCACCAACCCGCCGCAGTTCGACCGGCTCAGCCCCACCACCGACCTGGTCAGCGTCGGCATCGGCGGCAACGACGCCGGCATCGCCGGCGCCGGGCTCGACTGCCTCAACCTGGTCCCCGTCGCCAACCCGGTCTCCGACAGCGGCCCCGGCCTGCCGCTCGGCGGCTGCAAGGCCAAGTACACCGCCGGCGGCAAGGACCAGCTGGCGCAGCGCATCCGTGCCTCGGAGATCAAGCTGGTCAAGGCGCTGCGCCAGATCCGCCGCCGGGCGCCGCTGGCGCGGATCCTGGTGATGGACTACCTCGACGTGGTACCCGACCACGGGTGCTACCCGACCCTGCCGGCCACCGACGAGGACATGGCCTACATCTCCGCGAAGTTCCGCCAGCTCAACAAGATGGTGCACCGCGCCGCCCGCCGCGGTGGGGCCGAGGTGGTCAACACCTACCGCCAGAGCGCCGGCCACGACCTGTGCCAGGCGCCGCAGGTGCGCTGGGCCGAGACCTACGGCCCCTCCGCCAACGACCCCGCCGTCGGGGTGCCCGCGCACCCGAACGCCGCGGGCGCCCGCGCCCAGGCGGCGTACCTGCTGCAGCACCTGCGCGACACCGACCCCGACGTCTTCCGTTGAGCACCGTGGCCGGGGACTCCTGCACTGGTCAGGGGTTGCATCGCCCCACAAGCGACGGAGACGGCTGACAAGTGCGGCGGCGTACGCCGCTCAGGCGCTGAGCGAGGGCGGCGTGAGGACCTGGGCGATGCGCTGCGCGGTGGCCTGGGCGCGCTCGAGGTCGGGCCAGTCCACGCGGATGCCGCGCCAACCGGTGGCCTCGCAGACCTCCTGCTCGCGCCTCTTCTCCCGCAGCACGACCTCGGTGATGCTCTCGCCGGGCTTCAGGAGCTTGGTGTACTTGATCTTGCCGTCGAACTCCATGAAGACGCCGAGCTCGGGCCAGGCGAAGTCGACGCGGGCGATCAGCCGGCCGTGCCGGTCGCGCACCTCGTACTGCGGGATCGGCAGCGGCAGCCCGTGCACCCAGCAGAGGTGGAACAGGCGGCTCTCGCCGACCGACTCCAGGCGCGCGTCGCACAACCGCAGCACGATGTTGGCAGTGAGGGTGCCGGGCCAGTGGTCCATCGGCGCGTCGACCTCGTCGTCGAGCGCGAGGTAGCGGGCCTCGAGCTCCTTTCGGGTGGTCAGCTTGCGGTGCAGGAGGTCGTTGACGACGCACAGGGCGGCCTCGGTGCGCCCGGTCGTGGTGACCTCGATCGCGAGCCGGGTCGGCGAGGAGACGACCACCCCGCCACGGCTGACAGTGTCTCCCGGCAGCAACCGGCCGCGGTGCTGCTGGACACCGGCCTCGCGGCGCCCGGCCTTGCGGTCGCGTCGGGTCACGTGCACGGTATCGAGCGCGAAGCCCCAGGTCGGGGCGCCCCAGAACGGCAGCGCCGAGACGTGCGAGACGACCAGATCGGTGCCGGCCTGGGCCACCACCGCCCGGGCGCGCAAACCGTTGCGGCCGCCGTCGTCGAGCGCGTCGTACGCCGCCTTGGTGGCGTAGGCGCCCCACCGGACCTTGGCGAGGTCGCCGCGAGCCAGGGCGCGGGCGATGCCGCGGTCGCTCCAGCCGGCGTCGATCAGCTGCTTGCGCAGGTGGATGGGGGTGAGCAGGGGGTCCAGTGGCGTGATGTCGTCCATGCCGCAGAGTTGCCCGCCCAGCGGCCCGTCCGGGGAGCTCGCTCGAGGGCGGTGGACGGTGGCGCTGGAGGCGCCTGCTGTGGACGAGAAGTGGCGCGGAGCTCGGCGTGGCCGGCGTGGACTCGTCGGCCTTCTCCTGCGCTTGATGGGTGTTGCAACCCCTGACATGCGCAGGAGTCCCCGGCCGGCCGAGCGTCAGGCGAGGGAGGCGGCGAGGGCAAGCAAGTCGCGGTCGCGGCCGGGGGCGGCGGTGAGGCTGACGCCGCAGGGCAGCCCGGCGGCGGTGCGCAGCGGGAGGCTGACGGCGGGCAGGCCGGCGAGCGGGGCCAGGCAGGTCAGCGCCAGCGTCGGCTCGCGCAGGGAGGCCAGGTCGCTGCCGAGCAGCGGCGCCACCGACGGGGTGGTCGGGGCCACCAGCACCCGGTCGCCGACGAGCTCGCGCAGGCGGGCGCGGGCGGCCTGCACCACGCCCTGGGCCCGCTCGGCGGTGCGCTCGTCGATGCTCGAGGCGTGCTCGAAGCGGGCGCGGCCCTCGTGGCCGAGCACGTCGAGGCGCTCGCGCAGCCAGGCGCCGCGCACGGTCCAGGCCTCCCACGACTGCCAGGTGATGAAGGCGCGGCGCCACTCGGCGAGCTCGCCGAGCGACCAGCTCTCGCGCACCACCAGACCCTGGGTGGCCACCCAGCCCTCGACCGCCTCGCGCACGTCGGGCTCGGCGAGGTCGAGCAGCTCGGGCACCAGCACCAGCTCGGAGCTGCCGCGTGCAGCACTGTCGGGCAGCAGCACGTCGCCGACCAGGGCGAGCAGGTCGGCGTCGCGGGTCAGCCAGCCGACGGTGTCGAAGCTGGGCGCCAGCGCCAGCACCCCGTGGGTGCCGATCGCGCCGTGCGTGGTGCGCACGCCGTAGAGACCCTGGTAGGCCGCCGGCACCCGCACCGACCCGCCGGTGTCGGTGCCGAGCCCGATGGTGGCGTGGCCGAGCGAGACCGCGCTGGCCGGGCCCGACGACGAACCGCCGGGCACCCGGTACGGCGCCCGCGGGTTGGGCGGGGCGCCGTAGTGCGGGTTGGTGCCGAAGAGCGACCACGCCAGCTCGTCGGTGCGCGCGATGCCGCGCAGGTCGGCGCCGGCCTCGACGAGCCCGAGCACGGCCTTGGCGTCGCCGCGCTCGATCGGTGCGGCGGCCTCCCAGGCGGGGTTGCCGCCGCCGACGGGGTGCCCGGCCACGGCGTAGACGTCCTTGACCGCGACGCTCTCGCCCGACAACGGGCCGCCGGGGGTGCCGGGCACCAGCGGGTCGCCCACCACGCGCCACACGCGGGTGTCGAGCGCGGGTGCCGGCTCGGAGGTGTGCGCGGCGGTGACGACCCAGCCGGCGTCGGTGCGCGCCCACAGCTGGGTCTGCTGCCCGCGCCCGCCCGACTCGTGCTCGGTCAGCGCCACCACCAGCGCGTGGTCGGGGTCGGTGACCTGTACGTGGGTCTGCACCAGGCGCCGCGGGCCCGGGGCGGCGGCGTACGCCGTGATCGCGTCGCTGCCGACCAGCAGCCCCCGCGGGTCGCCGGCCAGGGTGCTGGCGCCGGGCGCGACGAAGCGCGCCAGCGCGGCGGTGTCGCGCTCGGCGACCGCGCGCTCGTAGTCGCGGAAGGCCTCCACCAGCCCGTCGGGCACGGGCAGGGCGGGGCCGGAAGATGCTGTCATCGCTGCTGCTCCACGGCACCGAGTCTGCCCTGCCCGCCGGGCTGCGAGACTGCAGGCGTGCCCGTCGTCGCCTCGCTGCTGTTGTTCGTGCTGGCCGCCCTCGCCGAGATCGGGGGCGCCTGGCTGGTCTGGCAGGGGGTGCGCGAGGACCGCGGCTGGCTGTGGATCGGCGCCGGCGTGATCGCGCTGGGCCTGTACGGCTTCGTGGCCACGCTGCAGCCCGACGCCAACTTCGGGCGCATCCTGGCGGCGTACGGCGGGGTGTTCGTCGCCGGCTCGCTGGCCTGGGGGATGGTCGTCGACGGCTTCCGCCCCGACCGGTACGACGTCACCGGCGCGCTGGTCTGCCTGGTCGGCGTCGCGGTGATCATGTACTCCCCGCGGGCGGGCTGACGCGGCTCAGTCCTCGCCGTCCCCGTCGTGCCCGGCGTCGTGGTCGTGGTCGGTGCCCGAGACCCGCTCCTGGGGCGCGTGCAGGTCGACGTCGGAGTCGGGGTCGGTGGCGTTGAGCTGCTCGTCGGGGTCCTGGTCGAGCCGCTCGGCGGCGTCGGCCTGCGAGATGCCCTCCTCGGCGGGCACACCCTCGGTGTGGAGCGGCTGGTCGTCGCGGCCGTGCAGGGTGCCCATGTGGTCCTCCGTGGGTCGGGTGGCTGGGGATGCCCGTCACCCTGCCCGCCCGCGGGCCGACCGGCTTCACCCGCGGGGAGGCGGTGTCGGTACTTTCTGCCCATGACCATGCAGGCCGAGTTCGACGTCGACACCACCGTGACCCCCGCCGGCGAGGGCCGGTACGCCGCCCAGCTCGCGCCGGGCTGGAAGGTCGGGGGCGGCCTCAACGGCGGCTACCAGCTGGCCGTGCTCGGCACCGCGATCAGCACCCACCTGGGCGACAAGCCCGACCCGGTGGCGGTCAGCGCCTACTTCCTCTCCGCCGCCGAGGCCGGCCCGGCCACCATCGACGTCGAGGTCAAGCGGGCCGGGGGCCGGATGTCGACCGTCGCGGCCGAGCTGAAGCAGGACGACGCGACCCGGCTCAGCGTGCTGGCCACCTACTCCGACCTCGACCGCTTCGACGGCGACGTGCGCACCACCGCGACCGAGCCCGACCTGCCGCCGCTCGAGGAGTGCGTGGGGCGCGCCGACGTGCCGTCGTACGTGCTGGAGATGGCGCCGCTGATGTCGCGCTTCGACATGCGCTTCCCGCGCGAGCAGGCCGGCTGGACGACGGGGGAGCCGAGCGGCGAGGGGCGCTTCCAGGCGTGGTTCCGCCTCGAGGGGGAGCGCGAGCCCGACCCGCTGTCGCTGCTGCTGGTGCTCGACGCGCTGCCGCCGGTCACCTTCGACCTGGGCCTGATGGGCTGGGCGCCGACCATCGAGCTCTCCGCCCACGTGCGCGCCAAGCCGGCGCCGGGCTGGCTCAAGGTGCAGCACCACACCCGCAACCTGGCCGGCGGGATGTTCGAGGAGGACTGCGAGGTCTGGGACTCCACCGGGCGCCTGGTGGCCCAGTCGCGCCAGCTGGCGCTGGCACCCAGGCAGGGGTAGTCGCGGGCTACTCCTCGTCGGACATCTCGATGAAGTCGCCGTGCCAGTCGTGGTACCAGACGTCGCCGGTGGTGGCGTTGACCGAGAGCATCCCGTCGACCTGCCCGGCGCGCAGGGTGTGCAGCGTGTAGTAGCCGGGGAATGCCTCCGCCTCGCCGACAGCCAGTCCGCCGTGGTCCTCGGCCCACCGAGCGGCGATGTCGCCGGCCCGTTCGGCGCTGATCGACGCGGGTGCACCGCGCCGGGCCATCATCCCGTAGCGGGTGTTCCACATCGTGGCGGGACCGAGCTCCAGCCGGGTCGCGCCGGAGGCCGGGTCGACCAGGACCTCGGTGGCCAGGGTGCTGTCGGGCTCCTCGAGCTCGATGTAGAAGTTCTCGCTGAAGCGCATCACCTCGCCCGTCTGCAGGTCGGGGTCCAGCTGCTGCGCGAACGCCTGGGCCCGCGCCCGGGCCTCGCTCAGGCTGTCGACGCGCTCCCCGTCCCCCCAGGTCGGCCCGGCGTACCCGCCCGTCATCGGCATCCCGCTGCGGCCCCAGCCTCCGAACCGGTCACCGGGGTCGTGGTCGGCGAGGACCAGGTAGGCGCCGGAGGCGAGCACCGCGAGCAGGGCGACCAGCGGCACCCAGAGGTGGCCGGCCCGGCGGGTCATCGGGGATCCGCGTGCGGGGTGCGGGTCGAGTGCAGGGCGGCGCGCATGGACCGGTAGGTCTCCTCGTCGACCTCACCGGCGGCGAAGCGTCGGTCCACGACGTCCTCGGGGCTCTCGCCGGCGCCCGAGGGCGGGCTGGTCGGCGCGAGCGAGCCGGCGAAGGTCCGCCACAGGGCCCACACCACCAGGGTGACCAGCCCGACCCAGAAGATCGTCATGGCGATCCAGCCGCCGGCGTCCATGCCGTAGTACCCGTCGTCCATCATGACTGCTCCCCTCTGGACGCGCGGGGCCCGAGCGGGTCCTGCAGGACCACCCTCCTGCGCGGGGCGCACGCGTCCCAGGGCCGGACGTCATCTGCCGGGGGGCCCTTTGCCCGTCCGTCGTCTGGGGACGCGCCAGCGGCTGGGGGTCAGCGTGCCGGTCGGGGAGCGGGCCCGAAGTCCTGTCGCTCGCACTCCGCGACCCCGGCGCAGTCACCCAGCCGCCGGAGGCGACGGCGCAGCTCGCGCCGCACCCCGGCGTACGACGTCCGCGCGGCGACGTTGCGCAGCTCTCCGGGGTCGCGGCGGCGGTCGTAGACCTCCTCGAAGCCGTCCCACCAGCGGGTGTAGGTGTAGCGGCCGGTGCGCACCCCGCGCCACGCCCAGCCGTAGGCGGCCAGCGCCTCGGGGTCGCTGGTGCCGGCCTGGATCAGCGAGGTGTCGTTGACCGGCGCGCCCCTGCCCCACACGGGGCGCAGGCTGATGCCGTCGGTGTGGCCGGCGGCGCGCACCTGCTCGAGCACGCCCGCGTGGTCGAGGAAGGTGGGGGCGAGGTCGACGAGGGTGGCGGTGGCGCGGCTGGTGGTGCCGGGGGTGATCCCGGGGCCGCGGGCCAGCATCGGCACCTGCAGCGCCTCGTCGTAGGGCACGTCCTTGCCGAAGAAGCGGTGCTCACCGAGCAGGAAGCCGTTGTCGCTGACGAAGACCACCAGGGTGTCGTCGAGCTCGCCGCTGCGGCGCAGCGCGCGGATGGTGGCGGCGTTGGCCTGGTCGATGGCCTGCAGCGAGCGGGCGCGGTCGCGCACCTGGCGGGTCAGCTTGCGCAGCGAGACCGGGGCCCGCTCGCGCAGCGCGGCCGGCTTGTCGGAGACGTCGGCCTCGTTGAAGGAGGCCTTGTCGCGGGTGGCGACCCGCAGGTCGCCGAACAGGTCGGCGTGGCGCCGGGCGGGCACCGGCGAGCGCCACCCGTCGACGTACGCCGCGTGCGGGCCGACGTGGGAGGCCCACAGGAAGAACGGCTCGGGCTCGGCGGCCCAGCGCTTGATGAGCCGCGTCGTCTCGTCGCGCACGATGTCGGCGACGTACTTCTCGCCGTACCCGCGGGGCTCGCCGTCGTTGTAGAAGGTGGTGCCGTAGTAGGAGTAGGTGCGCGCGCCGGTGGGGGAGAAGAAGTCCCAGCCGGGCGGGCGCGGGTCGTCGAAGGTGTACTCGTTGAGGTTCTTGCCCACGAACCCGGTGCGGAAGCCGGCGCGCTGCAGCCAGGGCCCGAGGTTCTCCTCAGCGTTGCTGGCCACGAAGGCCGGCCAGCCGCCGTAGGGCCCGTCGTTGTGGCGCACCCCGTTGTTGTGCGCGTACTCGCCGGTGAGGATCTCGGCGCGCGCCGGGCAGCACAGCGGGTGCGGGTTGATGGCGTCGGTGAGGTCGATGCCCGCGTCGCCGATCAGCCGCCGGGTGCGCGGCATGAACCGCAGCTCGGCGTCGCTCTGGTCGTCGGTGGTCAGGAGCACGATGTTGGGCCGCGGCTGGCGCTGCCGCGGCTCGGGGGCCACGGTCTGCCCGGCCGCCGGCGTCGGCTCGCTGCGCGGCTCCTGCTCCTCCGGTGCGTACGCCGCCCGCTCGCCGCGCGCGGGCCGCTTGGGCCGTTCGCCGTCGTTGGTCTGGGCGGGCCAGGTGGCGACGATCAGCGCCAGCACCACGGCGGCGACCACCACCAGCACGCTGCCTCCGACGCGCACCCGCGCCGGCAGTCCCGAGAACCTCATGCCTCCTAGACGGTCCTGGTGGGCAGTCGGTTGCCTCGGAGGCCGATTGTTTCTGGGTCTCAGGCCACGCGGAAGAAGTCGTCGGCGAGGACGACCTGGAGGTGGTGGCGGTAGAGGTGGACCACGGGACCCAGCCCCTGGAGCTCCCGGGCCGGTGGGTCGCCGGGTGGCAGGGCGGGTGCCCTGGAGCGGACCTGGTGGCCGGTGGGGGTCGTCGTGATCACGAGGCCGTCGTGGACGGTGGCGGCGAAGCCGGGGGCTTCCTTGGCCTGGTTGCAGGCCTCGCACAGCCCCTGGCCGTTGCCGGCGCTGGTGGGACCGCCGGCGTGGTCGGGGACGACGTGGTCGTGGTGGCGGATCGGGGCGTCGCACCACGGGGTGCGGCACGACTGGTCGCGCAGGTCGATGAACAGTCCCAGCGCGGCGGGGAAGGTGCGGGAGCGGGAGTCCATCGCGACCAGGGCACCGCTGCGGGTGGTGTAGAGCCGCCGCAGCGTGGCCTGCGCCTCCGCCATCGCGGTGGCGACCAGGTCGCGAGCCACCCCGGCCGGCACCGGGCCGTACCCGGCGATCCAGCCCGGGGCGTGACCGCCGCCGAGGAGGGTGGCATCGGAGACGGTCAGGTTGACCGCCACCGGCACCGGGCCAGGAACTGGCGCCGGCTCGGCGGGCTCTGAGCTGGCGGGGGCGGTCAGGGAGGCGACGAGGGCGTCGGCCATCACCTGGCCGCGGCTGCGCTCGTCACCGGTGGCGCGGGCCTGGTCGGCGGCGCGGGTCAGGGCGGCGTACACCGAGACTCCTTGGGCGACCGGGAGGAGCGCGGTCAGGTAGGTCATCGTGTCGGGGGCGGGTCGCAGCGAGACGTGCCGCTCGCCCTCGGCCCTGCGAGATCGCTTCAGGGCGGCGTGCGGGTCGAGCTCGTAGGCCCGAGCCCGGGCCGCGGCGACCAGCCGCTGGTCGCCCCAGCCCTCGGTGGTGGCCGGGTCGGCCATCAGCTCCGCGTCGATGCGGCGACGGTCCTCCAGGGACAGGCAGGCGGCCTCACGGGCGACCAGGGTGGCGCGCCACTCGGTGCACCACCCGGCCCGCATCGCGGCCAGCGTGTGCGGCATCTCGGCCACCAGGGTCTTCGCCAGCCCCAGATGACGTGCGCCCCGGTTGGGCGACTCGCGCCGGGCCAGCGCGACCTGGGAGGCCACCCCAGCGCCCCGCTTCTCCGCGCGCACACCGGCTGCGGCGTGGCGGCGGCGTACGACCTCGTCGAGCCGCGCCGTCACCTCGACCTGCAGCGCGTCGAGCCGGCACTTCTCCTCCTCGGCCGCGCGCAGCGCCTCGACCAGCTCGACCTCGGAGAGGTCGGCCAGGTCGAGACCGGGTGCGGGAGCGAGTGCCATGACCACATTTTACTCGAACGCAAGTTCGATGGCTAGGGGTTCGAGCGCGCTGTGGAGAGTGGCTTGCGTCAGTCGCCGTCGACGATGCTCGGGCCCACCTTGAGCCACCAGGTGGCGGCCGCTCGCTGGTCGGCGGGCAGCGAGTCCATCAGTCCGAGGCTGCTGGGGGAGCCCAGTCCGAGCGCGAGCAGGCCCGCGTTGCGCACGCCCCGGTGGGAGGTGGTGAGGGTCGCCTCGACCACCTGCGCAGCCTCGACGTCGTCGAGCGGGGCGCCGCTGTGGCCGAGGGCGGTCAGGGCTCGTCGCTACATCCAGGGGTGGCGTCCGTTGCCGGCCAGGCGGACGACCTCGTCGCGGCGGCTGCCCGTGCCGAGCTGCCAGATGGTCTCCCAGGCGCGCGCGCCGACGAACTCGCTGTCGGCCGAGGCCAAGCTCAGGCAGGCGTCGGCCACCGAGGAGCCGTAGGGGCTGACCCGCAGCAGGTTGACCGCCATGGAGCGTCGGGCGCCGTGGACGTGGAAGAGCGCCTCGCCGACCAGTCGTTGCAGCAGCAGGTCGGGCTCGGCGGCGTACATCTTCGGGCTGGCGGTCTGGGCCTTCGTGGCGATGTCGCGGCTCAGTGTGCGGCTGGTCTCGGGCACGAGCAGGCAGCGCGTCTCGCGGGCCTGGGTCACGCGGTTGCGCAGCTGGGCGTCGCGCAGGGTCATCAACACCCGCTGGTACGACGACCCGGGCAGGTGGGTGGTCAGGTCGAGGATGTCGATGCCGCTGTGGCCCTGCGGGGTGACCAGCTCGCGGATGGCCCGCTGCTCGAGCAGCGCCAGGGCCGCTCCCTGGAAGTGCCCACGCGCCGCCTTCGCGGCCGCGACCTGCACCGCGCCCTGGCTCAGTGCGCGGTTGTCGGCGTCGAGCAGGCGCAGCACCAGCTTGCTGGCGCCGTCGTTGCGCACGTGCTGCAGCAGGGAGAGCATCGGGCTGACGACCTGCACCTGCGGGTCGACGAGCCAGGCGCCGAGGGCCTGGACGACGTGGCGCTGCGCCACGGGGTGGGAGACCAGGGTGATGGCGGCCTCGTAGCGGCGCAGCCGGTCACCGCCGGTGGTGCGGGCCAGCTCGCTGATCAGGCGCGAGCAGACGGTGGACCAGGTCTCGGCGGGCAGCAGCACCATCTCGAAGCGGGTGAGCTCGACGGCCAGGTGCAGCCAGTCGGCCCCGCTCATGGCGGAGGCGAGGTCGGTTGCCCGGCCCAGCAGGCCGGAGACCAGCTCGTCGGCCGGAGTGTCGTCCCGGGAGAAGTGGACCTCCTCTGGCACGGGGGTGCGCGGGTCGGAGGTGCGGACCACGCCTCGCTGGGCCGCGAGCAGCACGCCCTCGGGGGCGCCGATGGCGCGCTCGTAGCCGAGCACCACCTTGGCAGGCACGGTGTGCGCGCCGGACTCCCATCGGCTCACCCGGCTCAGGTCGGCGCTGACGTCGAGCTCGCGCAGTCGCTCGACGAACGAGCTGCGGCTGGCCACGGTCGGGTCGACCGAGCAGGAGCGGCTCGTGGCCAGCAGCCACGAGGTGCGGGCGTCGGCGTTGAACGAGGGGGAACGCATCGTGCTGGGGTCGTCGGGCATCTGGACGGGTCTGCCGCGGCGCTTGGTGGGCGCGGCGGTTGCCGCGTCGGTGGGCGCCTTGAGGCGGGTCGGACGGGCCGATCCTCGCAAAACAGCTCTCCTGGTCATGGTCGACTGCACTGGCCACGGCCCCGATGCCGTGGCGCTATATACCCACAACTAGTGATGCCCGTCTCGGTTATTGCAAAGAACCTTCCTCGCTGCAAGAAACCCACATCACCGTTCTTTACCTTCCTAGAGTCGCGATCGTCTGGCTGGGCGCACTGTGCGTTCGCCGGGCTCACAGCGGCCTTCGGGATCGCTGTGGCATGACCTCGGGCTCGGTCGAGGTCTGTCCTCAACACATATCCGGAAGGATCACATCTCCATGAACAGCAGCGGCATCAAGCGGGGGCTGGCCGGCTCGGCCATCACCGCCCTGGCGATCACGGGTCTCCCGTTCCTCGCCACCTCGGCTTCGGCCCAGCCCGGTCAGGCGTTCGAGAGCGGCGGCGACGACGCCGTCACCCTCATCCAGCCCACGACCGCCAACGTCTCGGCACAGAACGACGGCAGCGACAGCACGGTGCGCCTGAGCGCCTCCGGTGGCGCCGACGTCACCTCCGTGTCGTTCTACTACACGATCAACAACGCCGCCCCGGTGCTCATCGGCTCCGCGACGCGCAACGACAACGGCTTCTTCGCCCTCGAGTGGACCCCCACCGGCGTGGCCGGTGCCACCGTTGAGGTCTTCGTCGTCTCGAACGCGGCTGTGGCCGCCGACATCGCCGACCTGTCCAACCAGGACGGCAAGTCGCTCACCGTCAACAACAACGCCAAGGCGGTCGAGGTTACCGATGGCGACGCCATCGGTGTCTTCCAGGCCCCCTACGGCGGCGGCGCCGCTCGTCAGCAGCTGATCTTCACCGGTACCGCCAGCGCCGGCTCGGACCCGACGGCCTTCGCCGCGTCCTGGCTGGCGACGACCAGCGACGCTGCTGCCACCGACCAGCGCACCCCGAACTACGCGCCCGGCGCCCTGATCGACATCGAGAACACCAGCCCCGCCAACAACCCGGCCACCGCGCCGGAGTCGTTCGCCGGCATCCTGGACCTCGACGGCTACCAGTACCCCGGCGAGGACGACATCTTCGTCCACGTCGTCAACGGCGCCGAGGGCACCGACGGCGGCGAGGGTTACGACCTCTACGCCCAGACCATCTCCGAGGTCACCGCCGACGCCGACCGCACCAACGTCCCGGCTGGCCAGGACGCCACCGTGACCGTGACCGTCACGGACCAGAACGACCGTCCGATTGCTGGCGCTCGCGTCCTCAGCTCGGCGGGCGGCGCGGCCGAGTTCACCGACGTCAACGGCGAGGCCACGTTCGCGCAGGGCGACGGGACCGCCTACTACTACGCGGACGCCACCGACAACGCCGGCTACCAGGCCAACTTCGGTGATGAGCGCTCGGGCGACGTCACCGTCACCGAGTTCCTGCCCGCCGAGGACTCCCTGGTCGCCAACTCGGAGAACGGCGACGCGTTCGACCTCGACGAGGTCGACGGTGACGACTTCACCGTGCAGATCACCGACCAGAACGACGGTGACATCGCCGAGCTCGGGCGCACCGTCAGCTACTACTGGGTGCTGACCCCGTTCGACGGTACCCCTGCCACGCAGCGCTTCCCGGCCACCGGTACCAGCACTGCGCTGACCGACAACAACGGCGAGGCGACCATTGCCTTCCCGACCACCGCGACCGACGACGAGGGCACCTACGAGCTCTTCGCCGAGCTCGAGGAGAACGGCCTCGGTCAGGGCGGCATCGACAACGCCAAGGTCCTCACCGTCAAGGCGGGCGAGGCCGAGGTCGAGTTCGACGGCGCCGAGCCCCTCACGGGCGAGGCCGGCGGTGACATCGCGGTCTCTGGTGAGCTCGTGCTCGACGACGGCACCGGCCTGCCCGGTCGCGAGGTCCAGCTGGACTACACCGGCGACGACGCCAAGTTCGATCAGCCGACGGGCGCGGACAACGCGACCATCGTGCTGACCACGGGCGACGACGGTTCGTTCTCGGCCACCCTGGACGACGTTGCCGCTACCGGCAACAACGCTCAGGGCAGCGAGGACGGCACGATCGACGCCACCACCAACGACGTCGACGACGAGGGCGGCGACGCCGACAACCCGAACGCGACCGGCTCGGTGGACGTCGAGTTCGCCAAGACCACCGCTCCCGCGGGCACCACCGTGAACATCACCGGCCTGGCCAACACCAAGCCCGGCGTTGCGACCACGGGTTCGGTCCAGCTCGCCAACAGCACCGCCGGTGCGGACCTCGAGAACATCGTGGTCACGCTGACGGTCGACGGTGACTCCTTCTTCACCGATGGCACGTACGTCGGCGAGGAGGGTGACCAGGGCGGGGACCTCAAGGACCTCGGCCAGACCATCACCCTCACCACCGACAACACGGGCAAGACGCCGAACTTCCAGGTCGGTGTCGAGGGCTCGGAGGACTTCAACGACGACGGCCTCGCCGAGGACATCGTCACCGCGACCGTCTCCACCGGTTCCGACACTGAGGACGTCGACTACAGCTCGGCCAACCCGCTCAACCCGGGCGAGCTCATGATCGACTTCACCGAGAACCAGCCCGAGCTCACCAACGTTGAGCTCCCGCTGGCCCCGGTCACCGATGACACTCGCTACGAGGTCACCGCGACCGACCAGTACGGCAACATGATCGACGGTGCCACGGTCAACCTGTCCGCCAACAACGGTGGAGACGTCTCTGAGACCTCCGTCGTGACGGACGTGAGCAACCCGCCTGCCTTCGAGCTGTCCTCGGACGACGAGGCCGACGTGACGCCCACCGGTTCCTGGACCGCCACGACGACCGAGCTCAACGCTGCTGGCGCCCCGGTTGCCGGCGCGCCCGAGACGGTGACCGAGGACGGCCCGACGACCGAGTTCTACGAGGTCGACTACGCCAACAGCACCTACACGCTGGCGCAGCAGGGTGACGAGAACCGTCCCGTCGGCAGCACCGTGATCATGGACTACACCGCGCTCGACCAGAACGGCGAGCCGATCGAGTTCAACGTCGACTTCTTCCGGACTGGTCCGGACGAGTTCGGTGACGGTGAGTCCAACAACGGCAACTTCACCGGTGAGGACGGCAAGACCAGCTACGTCTTCCAGGGGGCCTCCAAGGGCACGGCGACCGTGACCGCGATCGGCTTCGACCTGGACTCCGGCGAGGCTGTGCCCGAGTCGCAGGTCACCGACACCGTGACCTTCGGTCCTGGTGGCGGCGGCCAGGTCCCCGTCGAGGCGATCATCTCCGCTAGCAGCAACGGTCCGAAGAAGGACGTCGTCCGCTTCCAGGTCGACGACGCCGCCGAGGGTGCCACGGTCAAGCTGTTCAAGATCCGTGGCAAGAAGTCCGAGGGCAACAAGCGTCTGGTCCAGGTCCGCGAGGACATCGTCCCCGAGGGCGGCACCCTGACCTTCAAGGTCGCGGACCGCAACGGGAACAAGAAGACCCGCTTCATCGCGAAGGTCTCCGCCACGGAGGCCACGGAGAAGGCGAAGTCGAACACCCAGAAGCCGCGCTGATCCAGCGCCACCAAGTGAGGAGCTCCGGGGCGGCCCAGCCGCCCCGGAGCGACTCTCCCCGGGGGAGCCGAACGCGCCCCCACTCCTGTGCACAGTCAACTGAGCGAGATCGATGAGCACAGCTCACTGAGCCGGAGACACAGACGCGGTCCGGGCCATTCTCTGTTGCCGCTGCTTGAGAATGGTCCGGACCGCCCTGTCACCATAGGACATCAGGGTCTTCCGGCTGCATCACCGGGGCCGCACACGCCGTGTGCGGCCCCGGTGGGCATTTGGCGGCCGTCCCGGGCGGGGCCCCGCTTTACTTTGTGGCGGGGACTGATGTTTGACTCGTGGCATGCGTCTGACCCATCCCGCCACCGCCCTGGCCGCACTGGCCACCACCGCCCTCGTCCTCACCGGCTGCAGCGGCGACGACGACAGCTCCGCAGAGCCCGAGCCCACCCCGTCCGCCTCCGCCGGCTACGACGAGGAGACCGGAGTGACCGACGACGGCAGCGGCGACAAGCAGCGTGAGTGCAAGGTCAAGGTCGACCTGACCGGCGCCACCGACACCTCGTTCAAGGGCAAGGGCGAGTCGGTGCAGCCCGCCAACGGCGAGCCGGCCGCCTACTACCTCTACAGCGGCAAGAAGGGCTCCATCCAGGTCTTCGCCGGCGCCGGGGACATCCCCACCAGCGCCGTGGTGACCGTCGACGACGTCGCCTACACCACGCCGCCCGACGACCCGACCGGGGTCGAGGCCGCTGAGGACGGCACCGCGGTCGACATCGACGCGGCCGCCAACCCCACCGAGGGTGGCCCGGTCGACATCGTCGCCTCGTTCACCTGCGGGAAGGGCTGAGCCGCACGATCCACCGCCGACGCGGGTGCTCGGTGACCGTCCACAGGTCACCGCCCGCGTCGGCGTACAGGTCCTCAGGGCCCATCGGCGTCGCCCAGCGGCGGCGTACGAGCGCGTCGGGGGAGCCGCTCCACAGCGAGCCCGGCGTCCACGGGCCATGGGAGGTCGTCACAGACCAGCGGCCGTCGCGCTCGACGGCGCCCTGCATGCCCACGGGGCCGTCGCCGGCCACGACCGGGGCGCCGCAGGGCAGACCGGTGGTCGGGTCGACGGGGATGCGGGCCAGGCGCCGGGTCTTCTTGCCGCGGGCGTACTCGCCCACCACCAGGCCCGACGAGCCCGCCGACATGAACGAGTAGCGCAGCGGCTCGACGCCCTCGGGCGCCGAGGAGCGGTGCGCGTGGCGCACCGGCAGCACCAGCTCGCCGTCGACCTCGACGACGTCGTCGAGGTGGGCGGACCAGAAGCCCTTCGCGGTCGCCGCGACGTGCAGCCATCGACCGGTGCGGGCCAGGCCGCCAGCGTGCACCTTCAACGGACCCAGCGCGACGCTACCGTCGCCCGCGAGCCGCGGCACGGCCAGGGCGACGTGGGCGTACCAGCCGGTGCGCGTGTCGACGACCGAGAGGCGCGAGAGCCCCTGCTTGGAGTACCACGACACCAGCAGCCCCGCGTCGCCGTCACCCGCGCTCGTGATCCCCTGCGGCCACCAGTCGCGGTCGCGGCGGTCGGCAGGCTCCCACGTCCACGCGCGCATCCCGAGCACGCCCAGCGCCCAGCTGCGCCGCAGCTTGCCGGTCAGCGGCACGCCCTCGAGGCCCACCGCCCCCGGCACCCGCGGGTACGCCGCACTGCGCGCGAGCCGCAGCCCGCTCGCCTCGTCGGTCCACGACGTCTCGACCTCGGGCTGGCTCATGCGGTCGGCTCCTCGAGTCGCGGGGTGGCGCCGGCGCGGCGGGCGCGCCCGGCCCGGGTCGCCACAGCGACCCCGACCACCGACAGTGCCAGCCCCACCACCTGGCGCGGGCCCAGGGTGTCGCCGAACGCGACCCAGGCCAGCACCGCGGTCACCGGCGGCATCAGGAAGAACACGCTGGCGCCCGCGCTGGCCCCGCCGCGGCGTACGAGCACGCCCAGCAGCAGCAGCCCGACCACCGAGTTGATGCCGGCGATGTAGCCGATCGCCGCCAGGCCCAGCACCGGGTCGTCGACACCGCCGGTGCCCTCGACGGCCAGCGCGACCACACCCAGCGGCACTGCCGCCACCGCGCACTGCACCGTCGCCGACCAGATCGGGTCGGCGCTGACGTGGATCCAGCGCTGGCCCAGGGTGCCCAGGCTCAGCGCCAGCAGGCTCGCGATGCCCAGCACCAGCCCGACCGGGCCGCCCGCGCCGCCGACGTCGGGGCCCAGCACCACCAGCACCCCGACCACGCCCGCCGCGAAGCCGAGCACCTGCACCCGGGTCAGGCGCTCGCCCAGCAGCAGCCCCGCCAGCACCACCGTGAGCACGGGGGAGAGGGAGTGCAGCAGCGCCGCCAGGGTGGCGCCCAGGCCGAGCTCGAAGGCGACGTACATCAGGCCGAACTGCACCGCGTTGAGCACCAGGCCCACCGCCCCGACCCGCACCACCTCGTCGCGGGTCATCCGCATCGGCCCGCGCAGCCACCACGCCAGCGGCGCCAGCAGCAGCGCCGCCAGAGCGAAGCGCAGCGTCAGCAGCGTGAACGGCTCGACCACCGCCACCCCCGCGGGGCCGGCGATGTAGCCCGACGACCACACCAGCACGAACGCCGCCGCCGGGATCAGCGGCACGGCGCCCGGTGGGGGAGCGGAGCGAGGAGTGGTGGCGTCCCGAGAGGTCACGGGGCCAGCCTGCCTCATGGGGTGGTTTCGAGACGGTTGCTGCGCAACCTCCTCAACCACCGTGGCGGGACGGGCGGCTTAGGGTTGGGGCGTGGGTGAGCGGCGACTGGTGGTGGGGGCGGCGATCGTGCGGGCCGCGCGGGTGCTGGCCGCGCGGCGTACGACGCCACCCGAGGCCGCGGGCCGCTGGGAGCTGCCGGGCGGCAAGGTCGAGCCCGGCGAGAAGCCCGCCGACGCGCTCGAGCGCGAGATCGCCGAGGAGCTCGGCTGCACCATCGAGGTGAGCGCCTGGTTGAGCGGCGCCAGCGTCATCGACGACCAGCTCGAGCTGCGGGTGGCGGTGGCCCGCCTCGTCGACGGCGAGCCCGAGCCCCGCGAGCACGACCGGCTCACCTGGGTCGGCGCCGACGGGCTCGACGGCCCCGGCGGGCTGGACTGGATGGTCGCCGACCGGCCCTTCCTGCCCGAGTTGCGCCACGTGCTGCGCACCGCCGAGACCGAGCAGCACCGCGGGGTGCTGCGCGCGGTGCTCTTCGACGAGGACGACGCCACCGAGGTGCAGCGCCGGCTGCGCGCCGACGGCTACGAGGCCCGCCTCGAGCGCGAGCGCCTGGCCGGCGAGGACGACGACGAGGACCACCCCTGGGCGGTGCTCACCGACGCCCCGCAGCTGCTGGTCGAGGTGCTCGTCGACGAGCACGACGGCTGGCTCGACGACGACACCGTCGCCAGCGCCGCCCAGCCGGTCGCGCCCCTCGAGCTGCCGAGCGGCCCCCGGCGGATCAAGCGCCCTGGCGCGCACTCCTAGGATCGTGCCCATGCCCTCCACCTCCACGACCTCCGGCGACCAGCGCCTGCTCCTCGTGCACGCCCACCCCGACGACGAGTCGATCGGCCAGGGCGCCACGATGGCCAAGTACGTCGCCCAGGGCCGCGGCGTCACCCTGGTGACCTGCACCGCCGGCGAGATGGGCGAGATCCTCGTCCCCGAGCTCGAGCACCTCGCCGCCGACCGCGAGGACCGCCTCGGCGAGCACCGCCGCACCGAGCTCGACGCGGCGATGAAGGCCCTCGGCGTCACCGACCACCGCTTCCTCGGCGGCTTCGGGCGCTTCCGCGACTCCGGCATGAAGTGGCACGCCGACGGCCACGCCGTCGCCGCCGACGACATCCACGACAACGCCTTCTGGCGCGCCGACCTCACCGAGGCCGCCGACCTGCTCGTCGAGGTCATCCGCGAGGTCCGCCCGCAGGTGCTCGTCACCTACGACCAGTTCGGCGGCTACGGCCACCCCGACCACATCCAGGCCCACCGGGTCGCGATGTACGCCGCCCAGCTCGCCGCGGTGCCGTCGTACCGCAAGGAGCTCGGCGCGGCCCACGACGTCGCCAAGATCTACTGGGGCGCCATGTCGGAGAGCCGGATGCGCGCCGGGCTGCGCGCGCTGCGCGACGCCGGCGACACCACCACCTTCGAGGGCATGGACCCCGACGGCCCGCTGCCGCACTTCGTCACCGCCGACGAGGACCTCGCCTGCGGTGTCGACGCGACCGACTACGTCGACACGAAGATGGCCGCGCTGGCCGCCCACGCCACCCAGATCACCACCGACGGGCCGTTCTTCGCCCTGTCCAACAACGTCGGCGCCACGGCCTGGGGCGTGGAGTTCTACCGCCTGGTCAAGGGCGAGCTCGGGCCGGTGGGGGAGGACGGCCTCGAGACCGACCTCTTCGCGGGGCTCTGAGCGCGCTGCGGCCCACCCTGCGGCCCGCCCTGCTGCCCACCGTCGGGCGCGCGCTGCGGGTGCTGGTCCTGCTGCTGGCGGGGGCCGTGGTCGGGCTGGCGGTGCTGCTCGTGCACGCCACCGGTTGGGGCCTGGGCCTCGGCGCGGCCGCGGTCGTGGCGGTGCTGCTCGCGCTCCCGCCCGGCTTCACCACCCGCGTCGCCTTCGCGCTCGGGCTGGTGCTGCTGCTGGTGCAGGCGGTCCAGCAGCGCCCCGAGGGCGACTTCCTGGTCGGCTCCGACCTGGCCGGCTACGCCCTGCTGACCCTGGGCCTGGTGGTGCTGGTGGGAGCGGTGGTGAGCGTGCCGCGACGCCACCCGACGACGAGCGCGGTCGAGGATTCAACGCTGTAGGTGGTGGCTTTTAGAGTGGCTCGCGTGAGCCGAGACCCCAAGCGACCCTCCGACGACCGCGAGTCCAGCGGCGCCAAGGCCGTGGTGCTGGTGCTCGGCGTGCTCGTGACGCTGGCCGCCGGCGGCTACGCCGTGGCCGGTGCCGTGGCCGGCGACAAGGTGCCTCGCGGCACCACCATCGCCGGCGTCGACGTCGGCGGGCGCAGCCCCGCCCGCGCCGAGCGCACCCTGGTCGCCGGGCTCGACGAGCGCCTCGGTGAGCCGCTGAGCATCAAGGTGCCCGGCGCCGGTACCCGCGAGATCGACCCGGCCGAGGCCGGGCTGTCGGTCGACACCGCCGCCTCGGTCGCCGAGGCCGGCGGGCGCCGCTCCTGGGCCCCCGACCGGCTCTGGGACTTCTTCACCGGCGGCCAGGACCTCGACCCCGTCGTCGACGTCGACGAGCCGGCCCTCGACGACGCCCTGGGCGGGCTCGCCGACGACGTCGCCGAGCCCGCCGTCGACGGCCAGGTCAAGCTCACGACCAACGGCGTCAAGACGACCAAGCCCCAGACCGGTCGCGAGCTCGACCTCGAGGCCTCGCGCGCTGCCCTCGTGGCGGCGTACGTCGACCAGGCCGGCGGCGAGGAGGGTGCGACCACCGAGCTCGAGGTCACCGAGGTCGAGCCCGACATCGACGCCGCCGACGTCGACCGGGCCGTCGAGGAGTTCGCCAACCCCGCCATGTCGGCGCCGGTCTCGCTCGACTTCGGCGACGCGAGCGTGACCCTCGACCCGCAGCAGTACGCACCCGTGGTGCGGCTCAAGGCCGTCGACGGCGCCCTCGAGCCGGCCGTGAAGACCAAGAAGCTCGCCGGGCTCGTCGACTCCGCGACCGCCGGCGACGGCGCCCCCGTCGACGCCACCGTGGCGCTCGTCGACGGCAAGCCCACGGTGGTGCCGGGCAAGCCCGGCCTGGCCTACGACCCCGGCGACGTCAGCGACGCGCTGCTCCAGGTCGTCGTACGCCGCGAGGGCAGGCGCAGCATCGAGGTCGAGGCCCGCGTCGAGAAGCCCGACTTCACCACCAAGGACGCCCGTGAGCTGCAGATCCGCGAGCAGGTCTCGACCTTCACCACCTACTACCCCAACGCGGAGTACCGCAACGTCAACATCGGGCGCGCCGCCGAGATCATCGACGGCACTGTGCTGGCGCCCGGCGAGACGTTCTCGATGAACGACACGGTGGGGGAGCGGACCCGCGAGAACGGCTTCACCGAGGGCTTCATCATCTCCAACGGCATCCTCAAGGAGGACCTCGGCGGCGGCGTCTCGCAGATGGCCACCACCCTGTTCAACGCCGCCTTCTTCGCCGGCCTCGAGGACGTCGAGCACAAGCCGCACTCGTTCTACATCGACCGCTACCCGGTCGGGCGCGAGGCGACCGTGGCGTGGGGCGCGATCGACCTGCGCTTCAAGAACGACACGCCCTACGGCATCCTCATCGACACCAACGTCACCCCCGGCGACGCCACCGGCACCGGCGTGGTCACCGCGACCTTCTACTCCACCGACTACTGGGACATCTCCTCCAAGACCGGGGAGCGCTACGACTACACCCAGCCGACCACCCGGACCCTCTCGGGCGAGGACTGCTACGCCTACGAGGGCTCCGCGGGCTTCTCCATCAACGTGTGGCGCTACTTCCGCCGCGCGGGGGAGTCGGAGCTGGAGCGCACCGAGAAGTTCAACACCGTCTACACGCCCTCCGACGGCGTGGAGTGCAAGCCGGCCGGCGGCGGGGGCTCCGGGGGCTGAGCGCCGCCCGACGGGCCGACCTGGCCCTATCGTGAGCAGGTGATCGTCCACCTGCGGCTCACCGCGCCCGCCGACCTGACCGACTCCGTGCGCGAGACGCTCTGCGCGAAGGAGTGGATCACCAACGTCACCCTGCAGCGCGACGCGGTGCTCGACCCGCCCGGCGACCTGCTCGAGTGCGACGTGGCCCGCGAGAAGGCCGGCGCGCTGATCGACAAGCTGGAGCGCTGCGGGCTCAAGGAGCGCGGCTCGATCCTGGTCGTCGAGCCCAGCGGGGCGCCCTTCGACCGCGCCGAGGAGCTCGAGGCCGTGGCCGCCGGCCACCCCGACGACGCGGTGATCTGGGAGCAGGTCGCCGCCGACGCCGAGAGCGGCGCCGACCCCACCGTCTCCTACCACCTGTTCCTGGTGCTGGCCGTCGCGCTCGGCGCGGTCGCGGTGCTCACCGACTCGGCGGTGCTGGTGGTCGGCGCGATGGTGGTCGGCCCCGACTTCGCGGTCGTCGCCAGCGCCAGCGCCGGCATCGTGCTGGGCCGCTGGCGGCTCGTACGCCGCAGCCTGCAGCTGCTGGTGCTCTCCTTCGTGCTGGCCATCGCGGTCGTCGGCCTGCTGTGCGTGCTGGGCCGGCTCACCGGGATGATCGACGTGGCCGACGTGACCGGGCCGCGCCCCAACACCGGCTTCATCTGGCGCCCCGACCAGTGGTCGCTGGTGGTGGCCCTGATCGCCGGCTCGGTGGGCGTGCTGGCGCTGTCGATCCAGAAGACCTCCACCATGGTCGGCGTCTTCATCAGCGTCACCACCGTGCCCGCCGCCGGCAACCTGGCCCTGGGCATGGCCTTCCTCGAGGTCGGCGAGATCCTCGGCTCCCTGGCCCAGCTCGGCATCAACCTCGCCGGGATGCTGGTCGCCGGCACCCTGGTCCTCGCCTTCCAGCGGGCCTGGTGGATCCCCGTCACGGCCGGCGCCGAACGGGTCTTCCGCGCCCTGTCCTACGGCAACGACGACGGCAGCGCCGCGTCGGCCGGTCCGGGGCACAGCCGGTCGGAAGGTGTCGGCGTACGGGACGGGGAGTGAGGGGGGCTTCCGGCGGCCCTGGGGTCCGGACTTGTCAGGGGTCTCCTGCGCTTGTGGGGTGTTGCAACCCCTGACATGCGCAGGAGTCCCCGGCCGGCCGGGGACTCATGCAGGGGCGCCCGGCACCAGGTAGCGCCCCACGTGGTGCACCGCCAGCCCCAGGTCGTCGTAGAGGGCGCAGGCGGCGGGGTTGTCGGTCTCGACGTGCAGCCACACCGTCATCGCGCCGCGCTCGGCGCCCCACTCGAGCAGCGCGTCGAGGACCTCGCCGGCCAGTCCCTGGCGGCGGTGCGCGAGGTGGGTGCGCAGGCCGTTGAGGCCCAGCCAGTCGTCGTGCACCGCGCCCCGGCCCTCGGCCAGCGGCTCGGCCGGCCCGGGCACCACCACGTGCACCCGCTCGTCGCGGTCGCCCTCGAGGGCCACCACGCCCAGGCCCCGCCCGCGGCCGCGCCGGCGGCGGCGTACGGCCACCAGCGAGCCCAGGCGGAACTCCACCTCGCCGCTCGGGCGGCCCACCCAGCCGCGCTCGCGGAAGGCCGCCTCGACGTCGCTCTCGGCCTCGACGGCCACCATCGGCTCGCGGCCCCGCTCGGCGTAGAAGTCGAGGACCGCACGCTCGGCCTCGTCGAGGCCGCAGCCCGGGTCGCCCATCGCGAGCGCTGAGTTGGCGCGCTTGTGGAGGCGCCCGATCGGGGCCGGGTCGCTGCGCAGCACCCACTCGCCGACGTCGCGGCGCTCCACGTCGGGGAAGAGCACGAAGGAGTGCGCCTCGGCCTCGCGCGCCGAGACCCGCTGGCGCACCGAGGCCCGCGGCGGCACGGGCTTGCCGGCCACGATGTCGCCGATCGCGATCGTCACCGGCTCGCCGTCGGCGGGCTGCACCACGCAGACCCCCTCGCCCCACGCCAGGCAGGTGCCGAGCACGTCGGTCATCGCGGGGCCGCCGCTGGGCCCGGTCTCGACGACCCCGGGCGCCCCGTCGCGACGTACGACGCTGCGCACCACCACCCGGGTGCCCACCACGTGCGGGCCCAGGTGCGGGGCCCCGGGGGGCGGCGACGCCGCTCCCGAAGGGTGGGCTTCCGACGACTCAGGCACGACGGGATACTAGGCTGAGGGTCGGTGTCCTCCGGACGCCGCCACCATGCAGATCCATCGCTGAAACCCGCTGACCCCGCCTCCGAGGAGGAACCGGTGACCTACGTCATCTCCCAGCCGTGCGTCGACCTCAAGGACCGCGCCTGCGTCGACGAGTGCCCCGTCGACTGCATCTACGAGGGCAAGCGGATGCTCTACATCCACCCCGACGAGTGCGTCGACTGCGGCGCCTGCGAGCCGGTCTGCCCGGTCGAGGCGATCTTCTACGAGGACGACACCCCGGAGGAGTGGAAGGGCTACTACGACGCCAACGTGCACTTCTTCGACGACCTCGGCTCGCCGGGCGGTGCCGCCAAGATGGGCGAGATCGACAAGGACCACCCGATGGTCGCCGCCCTCCCGCCGCAGAACCAGGACTCCTGAACCAGCGTCGCCGGGCGGGCGGGCCGGTCTCGGCCCGCCTGCCCGACTTCCCCTGGGACAAGCTGACGGCGTACGCCGCCACCGCGCGCGCCCACCCCGACGGCCTGGTCGACCTGTCCGTCGGCACCCCCGTCGACCCGACGCCCGACGTCGCCCGGGCGGCGCTGGCCGCGGCCACCGACTCGCCGGGCTACCCGGTCACCATCGGCCTCGAGCGCACCCGCCGGGCCTGCCTCGACTGGCTCGAGCGGCGCCACGGGGTCAGCGGCGTGCCCGGGCTCGGGCTCGACGCCGTGATCCCCTCGATCGGCTCCAAGGAGCTGGTCGCGACCCTGCCCCTGCACCTGGGCGTGGGGACCGGCGACGTGGTCGCCTACCCCGAGCTGGCCTACCCGACGTACGAGGTCGGGGCAGCGCTGTGCGGCGCGACCGGTGTCGCCACCGACTCGCTGACCTCCTTCGGGCCCGAGGTGCCGGCGCTGCTGTGGCTGAACTCGCCCTCGAACCCGACCGGGCGGGTGCTGCCGCCGGCGCACCTGCGCAAGGTCGTCGACTGGTGCCGCGAGCGCGGCACCGTGCTGGTCTCCGACGAGTGCTACATCGAGTGCTCCTGGGAGGGTGAGCGGCCCGTCTCGGTGCTGCACCCCGACATCAACGGCGGCTCGCTCGAGGGCATCCTCGCGGTGCACTCGCTCTCGAAGCGCTCCAACCTCGCGGGCTACCGCTGCTCCTTCGTGGCCGGTGACCCGGCGCTGGTGGGCGAGCTGCTCGCGGTGCGCAAGAACCTCGGGCTGATCATGCCCGGGCCGATGCAGCACGCGATGGTCGCCGCGCTCGACGACGACGCCCACGCCGACGAGCAGCACGCCCGCTACGCCGCGCGGCGTACGTCGTTGCGGGCGGCGCTGGAGGGCGCGGGCTTCCGCGTCGACCACTCCGAGTCGTCGCTCTACCTGTGGTCGACCCGCGTGGTCGACGGCGTCGAGCAGGACTGCTGGGAGACCGTGGCCTGGCTCGCCGAGCGCGGCATCCTCGCCGCCCCCGGCGCCTTCTACGGCCGCGCCGGCGCCCGCCACGTGCGGGTCGCCTTCACCGCCACCGACGAGCGGGTCGCGGCGGCCGTGGCGCGGCTGGCGGCCGGCTGAAGGTTCATCGGGGACCCGATGGAACTCGCGCTGCCTGACTGAACCTTCGTGGGGGTGACGAGAGTTTTGTCGGGCGCCCGATGAAACTCCCACGCGGCGGCCTCAGACCGCCGCCCCCATCACCCCCAGCATGTGGTCGAGCACGACGGTGTGGGCGTGGGAGGGGCTGAAGAGGATGACCTCGGCGTCCTCCTCGACCCGCACGCTGTGCCCGGCGGGCCAGTGGAAGAGGTCGCCGCCGGCGCAGCGCTCCTGGTCGCCGCCGGTGTAGCTGACCACGAGCGCCCCGGAGATGACGTAGCCGACGTGGGTGGCCTGGCAGGCGTCACCGGGCAGCCCCGCGAGCAGCGGGGCGATGTCGGTGCCGGCCGCCAGGGAGAACCACTCGGCGGCCAACGGGCCCTCGGCCAGACCGATGTCGGGCAGCTGGCGGGCGACGGCGCCGGGGGCGTCGATCTTGACGGGCAGGTCGTGCTGGTTGACGCGCATGGGGATCACCTGTCGTTGGATGGGGAGTGCTGTCCCCCCTACGGCGTGACAATCGGTGTCACAGTGGGACAGTGACCCTCGACCAGGCTCGCGCCGCCCTCGACGCCGGCGCCTGGGTCGACGCCCTGACCGGGGTCGCGGGCCTGGTCGACGAGGACGGCCCCACTCAGCCCGACGCCCTCGAGGTGGCGGCCGGGGCCTACTACGGCGCCGGCGACCTCGAGCGTTGCATCGGCGCGTGGGAGCGCCTGCACACGCTGCACGACCGGCGCGGCGAGACCGAGCGCGCGGGCCGGGCGGCGGCGATGACGGCGCTGCACCTGCTCATCGACTCGGGACTGATGGCGACCGTGCGCTGCTGGTGCCGGCGCGCCGAGGCGCTGCTGGCGCCCACGCCGCAGTCGCCGGTGTGGGCCGTGGTGGCGATGGTGGCCGGCTACGAGCGGTTCTTCAGCGGCGACATGACCGGTGCCGAGGAGCTGGCCCGGCGAGCGGTCGCCCTGGGCCAGGAGCGCGATGTGGCCTCGGCGGTCGTCGTGGGCCGCACCACCCTGGCCCGCCTGCGCATCATCGACGGAGCGGTCGAGGAGGGGCTCGAGCTGCTCGACGAGGTCGCCCTCGAGCTCACCTCCGAGCGGGTGGACCCGCTCACCGCCGGGATGATGCTGTGCGAGCTGGTCTGCGCCGCCGAGGGGGTCGGTCGCCACGACCGGGCCCAGGAGTGGACCGAGGTGATGGACCGGTGGCGCGCGGGCCGCGCCGTCGGCGGCATCAACGGCCGCTGCCGGGTGCACCGCGCCGAGATGCTGCGCCGGTCGGGTCCCGGCGACCTCGCCGAGGCCGAGGCGGTGGCGGCCTGCGAGGAGCTGCGGCCGTGGATGCGGCGCGAGTTCGGCTGGCCCCTGGTCGAGCTCGGGACCATCCGGCTGCGCCGCGGCGACCTGGCCGGCGCCGAGGAGGCGCTGCTCCAGGCCCACGAGCACGCCTGGTGCCCGCAGCCCGCCCTCGCCCTGCTGCGCCTCGCGCAGGGGCGCGGCGCGGAGGCCCTGGTCCTGGTGCAGGAGGCCGTCGCGCACCCGTTGCCGATGCCCTCCAAGGAGCGGCCGCCCTTCGTCGAGCTGCGCGTGGCGCCGCTGCTGGAGGCGCAGGCCGAGATCGCCGCGGCGCTGGGGCGGGCGGCGCTCGTGGCCGAGGCCGCCGACCGGCTCGAGGAGATCGCCGCCCGGTGGGCCGGGCCGGACCTGGCGGCCGCCGCGGCGCTGGCCCGGGCCCGCGCCGAGCTGGCCGCCGGTCGCCCCGCCGTCGACCCGGCCGCGGCCGCGGTGGCCGCCTGGGCCGACGCCGAGGCGCCCTACGAGACCGCCGGGGCGCGCGAGGTGCTGGCCGCGGCGCTCGACGCGGCCGGTCGCCCCGAGGCGGCCGGGCTCGAGCGGGACGCCGCGCTGGCGGCGTACGAGGCGTTCGGTGCCGCCCTCGACGTACGACGCCTGGCCGGGGCCGAGGCGGGCCCGCGGCCGGTGGCGCCCGCGGTGGCGGTCCTCGAGCCGGTGGGCACCAGCTGGCGGGTCGCGCTCGGCGAGGTGGAACGGGTGCTGCCCGACCTGAAGGGACTGCGCTACCTGGCGCGGCTGCTGGCCTGCCCGGGGCGGGAGGTGCACGTGCTCGACCTGGTCGCGGCCGAGGCCGCGCCGCAGGCGCCGGAGGGCGTCACGCGGGTCGACAGCAGCGGCCTGCTGGTGCTCGACGAGGTGGCCAAGGCGGCCTACCGGCGCCGGCTCGCCGAGGTCGAGGAGGACCTCGACGAGGCGGTGCTGACCCACGACCTGGCCCGCGAGGAGGTGGCCCGACGCGACCGCGACTACCTCGTCGACGAGCTGGCCCGGGCGGTCGGCCTGGGCGGGCGCGACCGGCGTACCGGCGGCTCGGCCGAGCGGGCGCGCACCAGCGTGACGCGCTCGCTGCGCTACGCCCTGGCCCGCCTGGGCGCCGAGCACCCCGACCTCGGCGCCCACCTCTCGCGGCGCCTGCGCACCGGCACCTACTGCTGCTACGAGCCCGACCCGCTGAGCCCGGTGACGTGGCGGCTGGCACAGGTCCCGTAGCCGGGAGATCCACGAGTTCCGTGCTGGTCCGCAGGACCCCCGGACGCGCCTCAGTCGCGCGAGGGGTCGGGGCAGACCCAGCCGGGCGGCATCTCGACGGCCTCGATCCGCTCCGCGACCTCCCGCTGCTGCTCGGGGCTGAGCACGTCCTCGACGTGGTCGAAGATGATCGGGCGCTCCTTGGTGGTGTGCCGGTCGAGCTCGGCCTGCAGGATCCGTGCCGCGGTGCGGCGGACCTCGGGGTCGGTCGGCGCGGCGAGGCCCGCCTCCACCCGGTCGAGGGTGTCCCACAGCTGGAGGTGGTCGACCGACATGGCATGGGCGGGCCCGTCGAGCGTCGTCCCGCGCAGCAGCGGGAGGAGCAGCTCCTCCTGCGCGAAGATGTGCCGGCGCAACGACGTGACCGCCTCCTGCAACCGCTGTGCCGTGGCCGCCGGACCGCCTCGGGCGGACAGGTAGTCGTCGATGCTCTGCTCGATCGACCGGCACCCGGCGTCGAGGACGAGCGCCAGGCCGGGGGCGGACGTGGGCTGGTCGGTCATGGAGGCACCTCCGGGTCGGGGGGCCCACGCTAGGGCGGGCCCGGTCCGGGACACAGGGTCGAAGGACCCGCGCGCCCGGCCCCGCCTACTCCGTCGCGATCGCCTCCAGCACGTTCATCCGCGAGGCCCGGATCGCCGGGAGGATCGAGGCGACGACGCCGAAGAGCACCGAGACCGCCAGGAAGGCCACCAGGCTGGTCCAGGGCAGGGCCAGCTCGGAGAGGTCCTCGCGCAGCGAGCGCTGCAGCAGCACCCCGATCACCACGCCCAGCCCCAGGCCCAGCACCGCGCCCATCAGCGAGATGGTCACCGACTCCAGGGTCACCATCCGCCGCAGCCGGGGGCGGGAGAGGCCCACGGCGCGCAGCAGCCCGATCTCACGGGTGCGCTCGAGCACGCTGAGGCTCAGGGTGTTGACGATGCCGATCACCGCGATCACCACCGACAGCGCGAGCAGCCCGTAGACGATGTAGAGCAGCTGGTTGATCTGCGCGGTGATGGAGTCGGCGAACTCCTCCTTGTCCTGCACCGCGACGATCGGCAGGTCGGCGACGATCGCGTCGAGCTCGTCCTGGACCTCCTGCACCTGCGCCGGCGACGAGCCGGGCTCGGTGTTGACGCTCAGGCTGGTGTCGACGCGGCGTACGCCGGCCTCCTCGAGCACGTCGAAGCCGACGTTGACCGGCCCGGCGACGGGGGTGTCGTCGATGATGCCCGCGACCTCCACCTCGACCGGGCCGGCGCCCGGGAAGCCGAGCTCGATCGTCGAGCCGACCTCGAGGTCGCGCTCGGCGGCGGTGTCGGCGCTGACGACCGCCTGGCCGGCGCCCGGCTGCGCGGCACCCTCGGTGAGCGTGAGGTCGTAGACGTCGCCGAAGGCGTCGTCGGCGGCCACGATGTACGTCGGCTCCTCGTCGTCGCCGAGCGTGGCCAGCACGCCCTGCTGGCGCGCCAGCACCGCCACCCCGTCGACCTGCGCCATCTGGTCGCCGATCGCGACCGGGAAGCTGCCGAAGACCGGTGACTGCACCAGGAAGTCGGCCTCGAACTGGTCGTCGACGAGCTTGTCGGTCGAGGCCGCCATCGACGCGGCCAGCACCCCGACCGCCGAGACCAGGGTCAGCCCGATCATCAGCGCCGAGGCGGTCGCGCCGGTGCGGCGCGGGTTGCGCAGCGCGTTGTCGCCGGCCAGGCGGCCGGTGGTGCCGAAGAGGCCGCTGAAGACCCGCCGCGCGCCGAGCAGCACCGGGCGGCCCAGCACCGGGCTGATCGCGGCCGCGGTCAGCACCCACACCACCGCGCCGGCCCCGATCCACAGCGCGTCGTTGCCGGGGGCGCCGACCACGCCAGCGGCCGCTGCTCCGGCGCCGACCACCAGCAGCACCACCCCGACCGCGGTGCGCCGGCCCAGGCCCTGCTCGGGGGTGGCGGACTCCTCGCGCATCGCCGCGACCGGGGCCACCCGCGAGGCGCGCCGCGCCGGCAGGTAGGCCGACAGCAGCGTCACGCCCAGCCCGACGGCGTACGCCGCCGCGACCGTGCCCGGCGTCAGGGTCAGCACCGCGCCGTTGATCTCCAGGCCGAAGCTGCCGAAGAGCGCGGCCAGGCCGCGGGCCAGGCCCAGGCCGAGCACCAGGCCGAGCGTGGAGCCGACCAGGGCGGTGAGCCCCGCCTCGAGCAGCACCGAGCGGCGTACCTGCACCCGGCTGGCACCCAGGGCGCGCAGCAGCGCCAGCTCGCGCACCCGCTGGGCGACCAGGATGGAGAAGGTGTTGGCGATGATGAAGCCGCCGACGATGACCGCGATCACCGCGAAGGTGCCCAGGAAGATGTCGATGAAGCCGAGGAACTCCCCGACCGACGACTGCGACTCCTGCGCCACCTCGTCGCCGGTGACCGCCTCGTAGCCCGCGGGCAGCACCTCGTCCGCCGCGGCCACCAGGTCGGCCTGGGTGACGCCCGCGGCGGCGGTCAGCGTCACCGAGGTGAAGGCGTCCTCGCCGCCCAGGAACATCTCCTGCGCGCCGTCGGTGGAGAAGATCACCAGGGTGCTGCCGGCGGTGCCGGCGCCGCCGTTGAAGCCGGCCAGGCCGACGAGCTCGAGCTCGCGGGTGATCGGTCCCGAGCCGATGATTCCCGGCGGGATGACGGTGACCAGGTCGCCCAGCTCGTAGCCGGCGTTCTCGGCGGCCGCGGTGTCGAGCGCGATCTCGCCGTCGGCCTCGGGCCAGCGCCCGCCGTCGAGCACCAGGATCGGCTCGCCGGCCATGTTGGGGCTCGCGGCGTAGTTGAAGGCCAGGGTCGGCGCGCCGCCGGTGCCGACGAGCTTGTCGTCGCCGTCGAGGACGTAGAGGCCCAGGCCGTCGACGCTGCCGTCGGCGCGCGCCACCTCGGGCAGCGCCTCGAGGGCCGCGACCTCGTCGGGGGAGACGGTGGCCGTCGAGCCGGCCCCCACCGCCTCGAACGACGCCGTGCCCGCGGGGCGCACCAGCCCGTCGGACGTCGAGCCCTCGATGATGCCGTCGAACGTCGTGGACAGGCCGCTGCTGAAGGTCAGCACGCCGCCCAGGAAGCCGATGCCCAGCACGATCGCCAGGGTGCTCATCGCCAGCCGGGCCTTGCGCGCCAGCAGGCTGCGCCAGGTCAGTCGGAACACGGCTCAGCCCGCCTGCGGCGGCACGGCCGCGCTCTGCAGGCGACCCATCCGCTCCAGCACCGACTCGCGGTCGGGCTCGCGCAGCTCGTCGACGATGCGGCCGTCGGCCAGGAACAGGATCCGGTCGGTGTACGACGCCGCCACCGGGTCGTGGGTGACCATCACGACCGTCTGCGCGAGCTCGTCGACGCTGCGACGCAGGAAGCCCAGCACCTCCGCGGAGCTGGTGGAGTCGAGGTTGCCGGTCGGCTCGTCGGCGAAGACGATCGCGGGCCGGCTGACCAGCGCGCGGGCGCAGGCCACCCGCTGCTGCTGACCACCCGACATCTCGCTCGGGCGGTGGCCCAGCCGGGGGCGCAGCCCCACCGCGTCGACGACCTCGTCGAACCACTCCTGGTCGGGCTTGCGGCCCGCCAGGTCGAGCGGCAGCAGGATGTTCTCGCGGGCGGTCAGGGTCGGGATCAGGTTGAAGGCCTGGAAGACGAAGCCGACCTTCTCGCGCCGCAGCGTGGTGAGGTCCTTGTCCTTGAGCCCGCCCAGCGAGGTGCCGTCGACGACCACCTCGCCGCCGGTGGGGGTGTCGAGCGCCGCCAGGCAGTGCATCAGGGTCGACTTGCCCGAGCCCGAGGGGCCCATGATCGCGGTGAACTCACCGCGCTGCAGGTCGACGTCGACCCCGTCGAGGGCGCGCACCTGCGCCTGGTCGGCGCCGTACACCTTGGTCAGCGCGCGGGCGCTGGCGGCGGGCTCGGTGCGGGGCGAGGTGCGGGGCTCGGGAGTGCTGGTCTCGGGCATGCTCGGAGTCTGGCAGCGCCGGGCCTGCCCGCGCATCGGGAATACCCCGGATGGGGACCCCGAGTGCCGAGGGCGGGACCAGGGGTCAGGCGAAGACGTCGACGTGCACGTGGTCGCGGTGCTCGAGGATCGCGGCGGTCGCCTCGGAGGCCTCGGAGGTGTCGACGTCGTAGTCGCGCCAGCCCTGGCCCGAGCGGCGGGCCGTCCAGATCCGGCCGTCGAAGATCACGGTGGCCACCGAGAGCCGCTCGGCCTGGGTGACCAGGTAGTGCGCGATCGCCCAGCCGCGCACCTTGTTGGGCTCCGAGACCGGGCGCACGAAGATGTCGACCGCGCGGCCCTCGTAGTGCGCCGAGCCCTCCTGGTGGCCCGAGCTGACCCCGCCGGGGGCGTAGCCGCCCAGCGACAGCTCGCCGAAGACCGAGGTGACGTCCTTGCGCAGCTGGTCGGCCCGGAAGGTCAGCCCGACCTCGCGCAGCTCGGGATTGACCTCGTCGGCGCTGCCCGGCACCTCGCAGCTCAGGGCGGCGCGTGAGTTGCCGGTCAGCGCCGAGGCGAGCACCCGCGCGTCGGCCTCGTGGTCGGCGTAGGCGTCGGGGAAGCCGGAGCGCTGCACCGCCTGGGCGGCCTCGGTCACCTCCATCTCGCGGTAGCCGGTGACCTCGACCAGGGCGTCGTAGAAGGCGTTGGTGGCGTAGACGGGGTCCTGCAGCTGCTGCTCGGTGCCCCAGCCCTGCGAGGGGCGCTGCTGGAAGATGCCCAGCGAGTCGCGGTCGCCGGAGTCGAGGTTGAGGATCTTCGACTCCTGGTAGGCGGTGGCCAGCGCGATCGACACCGCGCGCGCCGGCAGGCCGCGGCGTACGCCGATCGCCGCGATCAGCCCCGCGTTCTCGGCCTGCTGCGCGGTCAGCTCGACGTCGAGCCCGTCGACGCTGGCGGTGCAGGTGCGGGTGGTGAAGACCACGCCGGCCCGGTCGAGCACGACCCACACGCCGAGCGCGACCACCCCGGCCAGGGCCAGGGTGATCGCGACGGCGGGGACGAGCTTCCTCATGGGGACATCGTCCGCGACGACCCCAAGAGGACGCTGAGCCGGGTGGGCGGCTGGGTGGGCTGCCGGCTCGGCGGCTGGCTCAGTTGGCGTGCAGGTCGGCGTTGAGGGCGATGCCCTCGCCCTTCCACGCCACGGCCTCGACGGCGCCGGAGACCGAGTTGCGGCGGAAGAGCACGTTGTCGGCGCCGGAGAGGTCGGCGGCCTTGACCACCCGGGCCTCGCCGCCCTCGGGGTCGGCCATGGTGACCTTGGTGCCGGCGGTGACGTAGCAACCGGCCTCGACGACGCAGTCGTCGCCCAGCGAGATGCCGATGCCGGCGTTGGCGCCCAGCAGGCAGCGCTCGCCGATCGAGATGACCGCGGTGCCGCCGCCCGAGAGGGTGCCCATGATCGAGGCACCGCCGCCGATGTCGCTGCCCTCGCCGACGACGACACCGGCCGAGATCCGGCCCTCGACCATCGAGGAGCCCAGGGTGCCGGCGTTGAAGTTCACGAAGCCCTCGTGCATGACGGTGGTGCCCTCGGCCAGGTGGGCGCCCAGGCGCACCCGGTCGGCGTCGGCGATGCGCACCCCGGTCGGGGCGACGTAGTCGGTCATCCGCGGGAACTTGTCGATGCCGTAGACCGCGACGTGGGTGCCGCCGGCCTTCATCCGGGCCCGGGCCAGCTCGAAGTCCTCCACCGCGCACGGCCCGGCGGAGGTCCACACGACGTTGGTCAGCTTGCCGAAGACGCCGTCCATCGAGACGCCGTGGGGGCGCACCAGGCGGTGGGAGAGCAGGTGCAGGCGCAGCCACACGTCGGCGGTGTCGGCCGGGGGCTGCTGCAGGTCGGCGATCTCGACCAGGCGCACCTCACGGCGCACGCCGCGGGCGTGGTCGCTGCCCTCGAGGTCGAGCAGCGCCTTGGGGGCGTGCTCCTCCTCGTCGGGGCGGGCGCCCAGCCGCGGCTCGGGGAACCAGGTGTCGAGCACGGTGCCGTCGGCCGTGACGGTGGCCAGGCCGTGGCCCCAGGCAGGACCGGTGGTGCGGGCAGGGGTGGTGGTCGTGGGGGCGGCGTCGTTGGCGGTCACGGGGCCCAGCCTAGGAAAGTCCGCGCGACCTCGCGGCACCCTCCCCACCGGTGGACGACCGTGCACTCATGTGTCGCAGGCCATTGGCAGCGCTCGGCACAGCGCCTACCCTGGGTCTACCTGCTCGGGGGGAGCGGGTCGGCGCCCTGCGCCGTACGTCGACCGGAGGGATCGCTTGATGTCCTCCACCACCCGCGCTCGCACCCCCGCGCCGCTGCTGGTGCGCGGCCGCAACCGCGAGCTGGCGATCCTCGAGGTCGTGGTGCGCGAGGTGCGCCCCGCCGTCGTGCGCGGCCGCCCCGGGGCCGGCGTCAGCACGATCCTCGACGAGGTCGCGCGCCGCGCGGTCACCGAGGGAGTGCGCGTGGGCCGGTTGCGTCCGCGGCCCTGGGCCGGCTCGACGCTCGAGCTGGTCGACGACCTCGAGCCGATGCTCGCCGGTCGCGACAAGGTCCTGGTGGTGCTCGACGACGCCGACCTGTGCGACCCCGCGCAGCGCACCGAGGTGGTGCGCCGCTGCCACCGCTCCCGGGCGCCGCTGCTGGCCGGGGCGCACTCCGCCGTGCCCGAGGTCTCCGGGGCCAACGAGTGCACGCTCGTCGAGCTGGGCTCCCTCGAGCGCGCCGGTGTGGCCGACGTGGTCGGCGACGCGCTGGGCGAGAAGCTCACGAACGCCTCGGGGCTGGTCTCGGCCTACCACCGTGCCAGCGCCGGCAACCCCGCGGTGCTGCGGGCGATCCTCGACGACCCCGAGCTGCGTGCCGAGTTCGCCGCCGCGGGCGCGGCCCCCGACCCCACCGACCACGCCCCCCGGCTGGCTCGCGCCCTGACCGCCTCGGTGCACCGCCGCCTCGCGGCGCTCGACCCGCTGGCCCTGCTGGCCGTCGGGGTCAGCGCCGTCGCCGGTGCGCTGGTGCCCGCCGGCGTGGTCGAGGACGCCGTCGGCCCCGCCCCCCTCGCGCGGGCCGTCGAGTCGGGCCTGCTGGTGCACACCCCCGACGGCACTCCCGCCTTCCGCCACGGGGCGGTGCGCCGCATCGTGCTCGAGGAGCTGCCGGCGGCCGTCCACGCCGACGTACGCCGCCGCCTGCTCGACGCCGCCCACGCCCACGGCCTCACCGTGGTGCCCGACGACGTCCTCACCCCGAGCTGACCCGGCCCGAATCTCCCGCTGACCCGGCCCATACTTCGCGCTGACCCGGCCTGGATCTCCCGGCGACCCGGCGCAAACCTGCTCGCGCAGGGTGCCGGGGCGACGTACGGTCCGGCCATGACCGGAGAGCTGCTGCTGATCACCGGCCCGCCCGCGGTGGGCAAGATGACGGTGGGTCGCGCCATCTGCGCGCGCAGCGACTTCCGGCTCTTCCACAACCACCACACGGTCGAGCCGCTGCTGGAGGTGTTCGGGCACGGGACACCGTCCTTCGAGCGGCTCACGCTGGAGTTCCGCCGCCGGGTGCTCGAGGAGGCCGTCGAGCACGGGCTGAGGCTGGTCTTCACTCTCGTGTGGGGCGTCGACGACCCCGTGGAGGCCGACCTGGTGGGCCAGATGGTCGCGCCCTACCGCGAGGCTGGGCTCCCCGTGCGCTGGGTCGAGCTGTACGCCGACCTCGAGACGAGGCTGAGCCGCAACGGCGGCGCCGACCGGATCGCGGCGAAACCCTCGAAGGCCGACCTGGTGTGGTCGGACTCGAACCTTCGCGACATGGAGCAGCGGCTCCGGATGAACACCGACCCGCTCGAGCCGACCCTGGCCGACGAGCTGCTGGCCGACGTCGAGCACCTGCGCCTCGACAACGCCGCGCTCACCCCCGACGAGGCAGCGCAGCGGGTGCTGGCCTGGCTCGAGCCGCACTGAATGGTCGGTTCGGGCCGGGTCGCGATCGGATTGCGGGGCGGCCGGGGCGGCGGCGTACGATCGTCGCAACAGGCGTCTGAGCCGTCATCAGCGGCGAGCCTCCGGAAGAACGGTCTCGACGAGCTCGACCAACGGGCGAAGCGGGGCTCAGTAGAACCGGACGGGTAGGCCCGTCACAGCCCGCAACGAGCGGCCCCCGCAGCTTCATCCGCGGAGGCAAGCGAGGTGGTACCGCGGACCCCGGCAGGGGAGTCGTCCTCGTGGCAGCAAGCCCCGACGACCGACGTACCCCAGGAGCAGCCGTGACCTACCCGAAGGTCTCCACCGACGCCCATGGCGCCGCCGTCCCGTCGAGCCCGCGCTTCCCCGAGATCGAGGAGCGGGTGCTGGCCTACTGGGCCGCCGACGGCACCTTCCAGGCGAGCATCGACCAGCGCGACGCGGGGGAGCACGGCGAGAACGAGTTCGTCTTCTACGACGGGCCGCCGTTCGCCAACGGGCTGCCGCACTACGGCCACCTGCTCACCGGCTACGTCAAGGACCTGATCCCGCGCTACCAGACGATGCGCGGGCGCTGCGTCGAGCGCCGCTTCGGCTGGGACACCCACGGGCTGCCCGCCGAGCTCGAGGCGATGCGCCTCAACGGCATCAAGACCACCGACGAGATCGTCGAGATGGGCATCGACAAGTTCAACGACGCCTGTCGCGAGTCGGTGATGACCTACACCGGCGAGTGGCGCGACTACGTGACCCGCCAGGCGCGCTGGGTCGACTTCGACAACGACTACCGCACCATGAACCCCGACTACATGGAGTCGGTCATGTGGGCGTTCTCGCAGCTGCACGAGAAGGGCCTGGTCTACGAGGGCTTCCGGGTGCTGCCCTACTGCTGGAACGACGAGACGCCGCTGTCGAACCACGAGCTGCGCATGGACGACGACGTCTACCAGAACCGCCAGGACCCCGCGGTCACCGTCGGCTACGCGCTCGACGCGACCGGCGACGACGAGGTCCTCGACGGCGCCCACCTGCTGATCTGGACCACCACCCCGTGGACCCTGACCTCCAACCTCGCGGTGATGGTCGGCTCCGAGATCGAGTACGTCGTCGTGGAGGCCGGCGTGCCGGGCACCGACACCACGGCGCGCTACCTGCTCGCCGAGGCCCGGCTGGCGTCGTACGCCAAGGAGCTGACCTCGACGGGCTCGACCGACGACATCGAGGTGCTGGGCCGCTACCGCGGCGCCGACCTGGTCGGGCGCACCTACACCCCGCCCTTCTCCTACTTCGTGGGCCACGCGAACGCCTTCCGCGTGGTCGCCGCCGACGACGCCGTCACCACCACCGACGGCACCGGGCTGGTGCACACCGCCGGCGCCTTCGGTGAGGTCGACAAGGAGGTCACCGACCGCGAGGGCATCGAGGCGGTGATGCCGGTCGGCAAGGACGGACGCTTCACGCACCCGGTCGACGACTACGCCGGGCTCCAGGTCTTCGACGCGAACCTGCAGATCATCGACGACCTGAAGGCCGTGACGAAGGCGTACGGGGTTTCGGCAAGCTCAACCAACGGGGCGGTCACGCCGGGCACGATCCTGCTGCGCCGCGAGACCTACGACCACTCCTACCCGCACTGCTGGCGCTGCCGCGAGCCGCTGATCTACAAGGGCGTCTCGTCGTGGTTCGTCGAGGTCACCGCGATCAAGCAGCGGATGCTCGAGCTCAACCAGCAGATCAACTGGGTGCCCGACCACATCCAGGACGGCCAGTTCGGCCGCTGGCTGGAGAACGCCCGCGACTGGTCGATCACCCGCAACCGCTTCTGGGGCTCCCCGGTGCCGGTGTGGAAGAGCGACGACCCGGCCTACCCGCGCCTCGACGTCTACGGCTCCTTCGCCGACATCGAGCGCGACTTCGGCGACCTGCCGCGCAACCACGCCGGCGAGCCCGACCTGCACCGCCCCTTCGTCGACGAGCTCGTGCGCCCGAACCCCGACGACCCGACCGGGAAGTCGATGATGCGCCGGGTGCCCGACGTGCTCGACGTGTGGTTCGACTCCGGGTCGATGTCCTACGCCCAGGTGCACTACCCGTTCGAGAACGCCGAGTGGTTCAACGGCACCGACGGCCACCCCGGCCACTTCCCGGCCGACTTCATCGTCGAGTACATCGGCCAGACCCGCGGCTGGTTCTACACGCTGCACATCCTGGCGACCGCGCTCTTCGACAAGCCGGCCTTCGAGAACTGCATCAGCCACGGCATCGTGCTCGGCTCCGACGGCAACAAGATGAGCAAGAGCCTGCGCAACTACCCCGACGTCCGCGAGGTCTTCGACCGCGACGGCGCCGACGCGATGCGCTGGTTCCTGATGTCGAGCCCGATCCTGCGCGGCGGCAACCTCGTGGTCACCGAGCAGGGCATCCGCGACTCGGTGCGCCAGGTGCTGATGCCGCTGTGGAACAGCTGGTACTTCTTCCAGCTCTACGCCAACGCGGGCTCCGTCGACGCGCAGCTCTCCACCGCCTCGACCGACCGGCTCGACCGCTACCTGCTGGCCAAGTGCGGGCAGTACGTCGAGCAGATGACCACCTCGCTCGACTCGTACGCCGTCGCCGAGGCGTGCGACGCGACCCGCTCGTTCCTCGACGTGCTGACCAACTGGTACATCCGCCGCTCGCGCGAGCGGTTCTGGGACGCCGACGACACCGCCCCCTTCGACACCCTCTGCACGGTGCTCGAGACGGTCTGCCGGGTCACCGCACCGCTGATGCCGCTGGCCACCGAGGAGATCTGGCGCGGCCTGACCGGCGGGCGCTCGGTGCACCTGGCCGACTGGCCGGGCGCCGGCGAGCTGCCCGCCGACGACCGGCTGGTCGCGGCGATGGACCAGGTGCGCGAGGTCTGCTCGGCCACCTCGGCGCTGCGCAAGGCCCGCTCGCTGCGCAACCGGCTGCCGCTGTCGCAGCTGACCGTGGTCGTGGCCGACCCCGCGGCGCTCGAGGGCTTCGAGCCGATCGTCGCCGACGAGGTCAACGTGCGCTCGGTGCGGCTGCTGGGCGCCGACGCGCCCGAGGCGGCGTCGTACGGCGTCTCGCAGCGGCTGACGGTCAACGCGCGCGCCGCCGGACCCCGGCTGGGCAAGGACGTCCAGCACGCCATCAAGGGCTCGAAGTCGGGGGACTGGTCGGTGGCCGAGGACGGCACCGTGACCGCAGGCGGGCTGGCGCTCGTCGAGGGCGAGTACACCCTCGAGACCGTCGCCGGCTCGGCCGAGTCGACCGACGCGATCGGGATGCTGCCCGGCGGCGGGTTCGTGGTGCTCGACACCGTGGTCACCGACGAGCTGGCCGCCGAGGGCCTGGCCCGCGACCTGGTGCGCGCGGTCCAGCAGGCCCGCCGCGACGCCGGCTTCGAGGTCTCCGACCGGATCGTGCTGACGATCGCCGGCTCGGAGGCCGTGCAGTCCGCCGCGTCGACGCACCGCGAGCTGATCACCGGCGAGACGCTGGCGACGGCCTACGAGGTCACCTCGAACGTCGACCACCCGGGCACCCCGGTGACCGTCGGGGACGGCGAGAAGGCGGTCGTCGCGGTCGCGAAGGCCTGAACGCCCGCCGCTGCCGCCGCTCAGTCGAGCGGCGGCGGGGGCGGGCCCAGCACCTGGATCTGGAACTGGGCGCAGACCTCGGCGACCCGGGCGCCGTCGACCTCGGTCGGCTCGGGCAGCTCGGCGGCCTCTGCCGGCGTGCCCAGGGTGCGCACGAAGTCGTCGAACTGGGCCGGGGTGGTGACCTGGAGGACCTTCGCGGTCGCCGACAGCACCTGGAACTGGTGCGCCTGCTGCTTGGGCAGGAAGACGGTGCCGCCCTCGCCGACGACCTCGCTGATGTCGCCTGTCATGAAGCGGATCTCGCCGGCCAGCACGTGGAAGAGCTCGTCCTCGACGTCGTGGCTGTGCAGCGGCGGGCCGAAGCCCCGCGGCCCCTCGAAGAGCAGGGCGGTCATCGCGCCGTCGCTGCGCTTGCCGTCGACCTGCAGGGTCTGCAGGGTGTTGAGGAAGTGCCAGTGCTCGCCCTCGCCGGGGCCGAGGATCATCGGGGTCTGCAGGGTCATCGGGTGCTCCTCCGCTCACGGTGGGAGACGTGGACGACTCCTGCGCCGTGCGTCCACGCTAGGCCCACCGCCTGCCGCTACGCACTCCCTCAAATGAGGGGTTCTGGCGCTCGTGAGGGGTCCCGGCCGGCCTCGCGCGCTCAGCCCAGCAGCGGCTCGGGCGCGAGGCCCAGGCGCGCGGCGAGCCGGTCGAGGCTCGCCAGCACCTCGTCGGGCTCCTTGTCGGGCACCCCCCAGATCAGCTCGGTCGCGCCGGCCTCGGCCCAGGCGGCCAGGTCGTCGGGGTCGGGCCTGAAGGCGACCAGGACCCGTACGTCGGGCCGGCCCTCGCGGCCGGCGGCGGCCCAGGCCCGCTGCAGCGCGCCGATCTGGTCGGTGATGTCGCGCTGCTGCGGGGTGGTCATCCAGCCGTCGGCGTGCCGGGCGATCCAGTCGAACGTCCTGGGCCCCGCTCCCGCGCCGATCACCAGGGGCACGTGGCGCGCCGGCTTCGGCCAGGCCCAGCTGGGGCCGAAGGAGACGAACTCGCCGTCGTAGGCCGCCTCCTCCTGCGTCCACAGCGCGCGCATCGCCTCGACGTACTCCCTGAGCACGGTGCGGCGCCGGCCGGCGGGGACGCCGTGGTCGGCCAGCTCGTCGGTGTTCCAGCCGAAGCCCGCGCCGATCTCGACCCGGCCGCCGGAGAGGTGGTCGAGGGTGGCGACCTGCTTGGCCAGCGTGATCGGGTCGGACTCCACCGGCAGCGCCACCGCGGTCGAGAGCCGGATGCGGCTGGTCACCGCGGCCGCGGTGGCCAGGGAGATCCACGGGTCGAGGGTGCGGGTGTAGCGGTCGTCGGGCAGCGTCTCGTCGCCGGTGCCCGGGTGCGCCGCGTCGCGGCGTACGGGGATGTGGGTGTGCTCGGGCACGTAGAAGGTGTCGAAGCCACGCTCCTCCGCGGCGCTCGCCAGGGCGGCCGGGGTGATGCCGCGGTCGGAGGTGAACAGGACGAGGCCGTTGCGCATGGGCCCATACTAGAACGTGTTCCAGTTCTGGGACAGGGGGATGAACTGTCGGGGTCGGCGGCGCGCACCCCGCCCGGGGCGGGGGAGCGGCTGGTTGGATGGGCGCCATGACCAGCCCCCAGACCAGCCCGGCCGCCGGTACGACGAGCGGCCCGGTCGCCCTCGACCTCGGCGCCGACGTGGTGACGCTGACCCGCCAGCTGTGCGACATCGAGTCGGTCAGCCGCGACGAGCAGCGCATCGCCGACGCGGTGCAGACGGCGCTGGAGGCGCTGGGCCACCTGAGCGTGACGCGCCTGGGCAACACCGTGGTGGCGCGCACCGACCTGGGCCGCGCCGAGCGGGTGGTGCTCGCGGGGCACCTCGACACGGTGCCGGTCAACGGCAACTTCCCCAGCCGCCTCGACGAGGAGACGGGGATCCTGCACGGGCTGGGCACCTGCGACATGAAGGGCGGCGACGCGGTGATCCTGCGCCTGGCGGCCACCGTGCCCGAGCCGGTGCGCGACGTGACCTTCGTGCTCTACGAGGCCGAGGAGATCGAGGAGGAGCACAACGGGCTCAAGATGGTCGCCGAGCAGCGCCCCGACCTGCTCGAGGCCGACTTCGCGATCCTGATGGAGCCCTCCAACGCCGGCGTCGAGGCCGGCTGCCAGGGCACCCTGCGCGTCGACGTGCGCACCACCGGCGAGCGGGCCCACTCGGCGCGCTCCTGGAAGGGCGTCAACGCCATCCACGGCGCCGCCGACGTCCTGGCCCGTCTCAACGCCTACGAGGCACGGCGCCCGGTCATCGACGGGCTGGAGTACCACGAGGGCCTCAACGCGGTCGCGATCCGCGGCGGCGTCGCCGGCAACGTGGTGCCCGACGAGTGCGTCGTCGAGGTCAACTACCGCTTCGCCCCCGACCGCTCCACCGACGAGGCGCAGGCCTTCGTGCACGAGTTCTTCGAGGGCTACGACGTCAGGCTCACCGACCTCGGCGCTGCCGCGATGCCCGGGCTCGACCGGCCCGCGGCCCAGGAGTTCGTCGCGGCGGTCGGCGGCGGGGTCGCCCCCAAGTTCGGCTGGACCGACGTGGCCCGCTTCACCGCGCTGGGCGTCCCCGCGGTCAACTACGGCCCGGGCGACCCCCTCTTCGCGCACAAGGCCGACGAGCACGTGCCGGTCGCCGAGATCGAGCACTGCGAGCGGGCCCTGCACGCCTGGCTGACCGGCGCCACGGGTGCCTCGGGCGGCGCCGAGCAGGCGGGGGCCTGAGGTGTCGCGGCTGCGCGGGCGCTTCAAGGGCCCGGTCTTCACCCGCACCGAGGACGCCACCACCACCGACCAGCGCCTGCTCGACTCCGCCGGTGGCGCCGAGTGGGTGCACACCGACCCGTGGCGGGTGCTGCGCATCCAGGCCGAGTTCGTCGAGGGCTTCGGCGCCCTGGCCGAGCTGGGGCCCGCGATCGCGGTCTTCGGCTCCGCGCGCACGCCGTCGGACCACCCGTCGTACGCGCAGGGCGAGCGGCTGGGCCGGCTGCTGGTCGAGGCCGGCTACGCGGTCGTCACCGGCGGCGGCCCCGGGGCGATGGAGGCGGCCAACAAGGGCGCCTGCGACGCCGGCGGCACCAGCGTCGGGCTCGGCATCGAGCTGCCCTTCGAGGCCGGGCTCAACGAGTGGGTCGACGTCGGCATCAACTTCCGCTACTTCTTCGTGCGCAAGACCATGTTCGTGAAGTACTCGCAGGGCTTCGTGGTGCTGCCCGGCGGCGTCGGCACCCTCGACGAGCTCTTCGAGGCGATCACGCTGGTGCAGACCAAGAAGGTCACCCGCTTCCCGATCGTGCTGGTCGGCGTCGACTACTGGAGCGGGCTGCTGGACTGGATGCGCGACACGGTGCTGGCCGACGGCAAGATCTCGGCCGCCGACCTCGACCTGATCCACCTCACCGACGACGTCGAGGAGGCGGTGCGCCACGTGGCGGCCGTGCAGCGCCCCGGCAGCGAGGAGGCACCGCCGCGATGATGTGGTTCCTCGCCATCCTGCTGGTGCTGGTGCTGGGCGCCATCGCCATGGTCGCCTCCGGTCGCGGCACCCCGATGGCGCTCGAGCACGACGACCGGCCCGACGTCAGCGTGCCGGCCGGGCGCCTCGTGGGCGACGACCTGCGCCGGGTCCGCTTCTCGCTGGCCTTCCGCGGCTACCGGATGTCGGAGGTCGACGCGCTGCTCGACCGGCTGGCCGCCCAGCTGGAGGACGACGGGGCTCCTGGGGCTGCCGGGGAGCGTGGCGCACGCCACGAGCCGTAGGGCACACTCACGCGGGTGTCCTCCCAGGTCGTCGTCTACGTGCTCACCGCCCTCGCGGCGGTGGTGGTCGTGCTCACCCGTGTCCGCCTCGGCCGAGCGGACGGCGCCGCGCGGCGCATCGACGTGGGTCGCCGCTGGCTCGCGGTGCACACCGGCGCCGGCGCCCTGGCGCTGGTGCTCTGGCTGGTCTTCCTCGTCGCGCCCGCCGACACCGCCCTGGGCGGCTCGCTGCTCGGCGTCGTCGCGCTGGGCCTGTGGTGGGTCGTGGCGCTGGTCGGCCTGCTGATCCTGGCCCGCTGGCTGCCCTCGAAGGGCAAGCACGCGCAGGCCGGCACCGAGGACACCTGGTCGACCGGGCCGGGGCTCTCGGTGCTCGCCCACGGCGGCATGGTCGTCGGCGTGGCCGTCTTCACCTGGGCCTACTGGTCGGCCGTGGTCTAGGCCGGTCCCGGCTGGTTCAGGCCGGTCAGCGGCCCTCGTACTGCGGGCGCTGCTTGGCCACGAACGCCTCGACGGCGGCACGGTGGTCGTGCGTCGAGCCGGTGCGGGTCATCTGCTCGCTCTCGAAGGCCAGCGCCTCGGCGAAGCCGTGGTGGGCGGCGAAGGCCACCGAGCGGCGCATCGCCCCGAAGGCCACGGTGGGCCCGGCGGCCAGGCGGGCCGCCAGCGCGTCGATCTCGGTCTCGAAGTCCCCGACCGGGACCACCGCGGTCGCCAGGCCGAGCTCGAGGGCCTCCTGGGCCGGCACCGTGCGCGGGAAGTAGAGCAGCTCCATCGCCTTGGCCCGCCCGACCAGCTGGGGCAGGTGGATCGAGGCGCCGGTGTCGCACGACAGCGCGACGCCCGCGAAGGCCAGGTTGAAACCGGCCCCCTCGGCGACCACGCGCAGGTCGCAGGCCATCGCGATGCTGGCCCCGGCGCCCGCGGCGACCCCGTTGACGGCCGCGACCACGGGCTTGTCCATCTCGGCGATGGCGGTGACGATCGGGTTGTAGTGCTCGTCGACGGTGGTGAAGAGGGCGTCGCTGCCGCCGCTCTCGAGCAGCGAGACGTGCTCCTTGAGGTCCTGGCCTGTGCAGAAGGCGCGACCCGACCCGGTGATCACCACGCAGCGCACGGCGCTGTCGCCGGCCACCTCGCGCAGCGCACCCAGCAGCTGCACCTTGGTCGCGTTGTCGAGGCTGTTCATGGCCTCGGGGCGGTTCAGGGTGATCGTCGCGACGCCGGCGGCGACGTCGAGCAGCACGGTCGTGGGGGCGCTCTGGGAGGTCATGGCCCGAGTCTGCCCGACGCCGCGACCGCCCGGCGCGCACCCCGCGCCGGGCCCGCGGGATCCCGCACGGCAACCCTGTGGTGCCGATCACGAGGGGGATGGGGGATACTAGGGGCCGAAGCGCGACCCGGGTCCTCGGGTGCGCACCCTTGCACGCACGAATGGGAAGAGGTGCCGGATGGCGGCGATGAAGCCGCGGACGGGCGACGGTCCGCTGGAGGTCACCAAGGAAGGGCGCGGCATCGTGATGCGCGTGCCGCTCGAAGGTGGAGGCCGCCTCGTCGTGGAGCTCAACGCCGACGAGGCCACCGCTCTCGGAGACGCCCTCAAGGGCGTCGTCGGCTGAGCCGGCAGCTCTCGTCCTCGATGCCTGAGACCACCGCCGCCCAGCTCCCGCCCCAGCTCCCGACGCAGGTCGCCCCGCCCGAGGTCGCACTCAGCGACCTCGGCCCGTACGCCGTCCTCGGCGTCGACGTCGTGGCCGTCCCCGTGCTGCCGGCCGGCGACGCCGCCGACGACGCCGAGCCCGGCACCGGACCGGTGCTCGGTCCCGGGGCCGCCGAGCTGTGCGAGCAGCTCGGGCTCGACCTGCTCGCGATCCTGGAGCTCGAGGAGGCCACCGGCGCGGCCGGCGAGGTCACCCGGGTACCGGTGCCGCTGGGCGGGCCCGACAACGCCGACCTGCGCTGGGTGCTGCTCGTCGGGGTGGGCCAGCAGCGCCCGGTCGACCTGCGTCGCGCCGGGGCCGCGCTGGCCCGGACGGTGCGCAACCGCGAGGCGGTGGCGACCTCGGTGCCGGCCGTGGCCGGGCCCGAGGGGCTCGCCGCGGGCCTGGAGGCCTTCGTCGTCGGGCTGGTGCTCGGCTCCTTCGGCTTCCGCTGGTCGGGCCAGGAGCCCGACCAGCGTCCCGTGCGCCGCGTGGTGCTCAGCGACGTCGAGGACGCCGAGGAGAACCGCGCCGTCCTGGCGCGGGCGCTGGCCGTGGCCGGTGCCGGCTGGCAGTCGCGGCTGCTGGCCACCGTGCCCTCGAACCTGAAGAACCCCGCCTGGCTGGCCGCGCAGGCCGTCGAGGTCGCCGCCCGCTCCGGCCTCGAGGTCGAGGTGTGGGACGAGCAGCGGCTCGCCGCCGAGGGCTGTGGCGGCATCCTGGGCGTCGGGCAGGCCTCGGCCAGCCCGCCGCGCCTGATCCGTCTCGACTACACCCCGCCGCGTGCCACCAAGAAGACCCCGACGGTGGTGCTGGTCGGCAAGGGCATCACCTTCGACACCGGCGGCCTGTCGATCAAGCCCGCCGAGGGCATGGCCACCATGAAGCGCGACATGACCGGCGGCGCGGTGGTCATCGCCACCATGGCCGCCCTGCGCGAGGTCGGCTGCCCGGTGCGCGTCGTGGGCCTGGTCGCCGCGGCCGAGAACGCCGTCTCCGGCAGCGCGATGCGCCCCGGCGACGTCGTGCGCCACTACGGCGGGCGCACCTCCGAGGTCACCAACACCGACGCCGAGGGCCGGCTGGTGATGGCCGACGCGCTGGCCTACGGCGTCGCCGAGCTCGCGCCGGCCGCGATCGTCGACGTCGCCACCCTCACCGGGGCGATGAAGGTCGCGCTGGGGCTGCGCACCGGTGGCTTCTTCGCCGACGACGAGGCATTGGCCGGCCACATCGCCGCCGCCGGCGAGGCGTCGGGCGAGACGCTGTGGCGGATGCCGCTGGCCGACGTCTACGAGGAGCGCATCGCCTCCGAGGTCGCCGACGCCGACAACGCCGGTGGTGGCCCGGGCGCCATCACTGCGGCCCTCTTCCTGCGCCACTTCACCGGCGACGTGCCCTGGGCGCACCTCGACGTGGCCTCGGTCGGCGACTCGCCGGTCGACGTGCACGAGTGGAGCGCCGGCCCGACCGGCTTCGGCGCCCGCGCGCTGCTGAGCTGGCTGGGCTCCGAGGACCCGCTGGCCGGGGTCGGCTCGTGAAGGGCCTGACCGTGCGCTGGTCGCTGGCCGACGCGCCCCAGGGCGTCGAGGCCGAGCTGGCGACGTACGTCGAGGGCACCTCGCACGCCAAGTTCACCGGCATGTCCGACCTGCGGTTCAAGACCTGGCGGATGCGCGCGGGGGAGTGGTTCGAGGGCTGCTACGTCTTCGCCACCGACGAGGCGCGCGCGGCCTTCCAGGAGACCTTCGCCGCCGGCGCCGCCGAGGCGCCGGGCTCGGTGATCATCGGCAGCGCGCCGGTGCTGATCGAGCCCTGCGACGTCGTGGCCGTCGCCGAGGGCTGGGACGGGTTCACCCCCGTCGCGCGCGACGAGGGCTGACCCGGGCCCCGAGGGGCTCAGTCCTCGTCGTCGGGGCTCCACACCTTCTTGGCGCACAGCAGGCCGTCGCCGACGGGCAGCAGGACCGAGAGCAGGCCGTCGTGGGCGGCCACGGTGCGCCCGAGCTCGCGGATCGCCACCGTCTCCTCGTCGCGCTGCGCGGGGTCGGCGACCCGGTCGTGCCACAGGGCGTTGTCGAAGGCCACCACGCCGCCGGGACGCAGCAGGCGCAGCGCCTCGGCGAGGTAGGCGGAGTACTCGCGCTTGTCGCCGTCGCAGAAGACCAGGTCGTAGTGGCCGTCGGTCAGGCGCGGCAGCACGTCGAGCGCGGAGCCCGAGATGGTGCGTGCGCGCTGCGAGGCCACGCCGGCCTCGGTGAAGGACTGGCGGGCCAGGCGCTGGTGCTCGGCCTCGATGTCGACGGTGGTCAGCACGCCGTCGCCGCGCATGCCGCGCAGCAGCCAGAGGCCCGAGACGCCGGTGCCGGTGCCGATCTCGACCACCGCGCGTGCCTCGAGCACCGAGGCCAGGAAGCGCAGCGAGGCGCCGCCGCCGGGGCTGATCGGCGTCACGCCGACCTCCTCGGCGCGCGCACGGGCCGCGGCCAGGACGTCGTCCTCGGGGACGAACGCCTCCGCGTGGGACCAGCTGGCGGGGGTGATCGGCGTGGTGATGACGGGCCTCCTGCAGACACGACGCGCGGGCGCTCGCCCGCACGGTGCGCCCAACCTATCGCGGCGAGGGCCCGCCGCCCGGCAACCCGGGCCCCGACCCGGGAACCCGTCGCGGCAGCGGAGCGTTGGAGAGGGCGAGAGGTTCACAGGCTCCCCTCAGCAAGGAGCCCTAGCGTGGAGGGTGACGACGACGTGCGCACCAGGCGGCGCCAGCAGGAGAGCGTGATGACCGGTCCCGAGCACCCCCAGCAGCCCGAGCTGGCCCCGGCCGACCTGCCCACGTGGGAGCAGGTCGTCGAGGACCACTCCGACCGGGTCTACCGGCTCGCCTACCGCCTCACCGGCGACCGGCACGACGCCGAGGACCTGACCCAGGAGGTCTTCGTGCGGGTCTTCCGGTCGCTGCACACCTACTCCCCGGGCACCTTCGAGGGCTGGCTGCACCGCATCACCACCAACCTGTTCCTCGACCAGGCCCGCCGCAAGCAGCGGATCCGCTTCGACGCGCTCTCCGACGAGCGGGCCGCGCGGCTGGCCAGCAGCTCGCCGGCACCCGAGGCGGCCTACGCCGACCAGCGCTTCGACGACGACGTCGAGCGGGCCCTCGCCACGCTGCCCCCCGACTTCCGCGCCGCCGTGGTGCTCTGCGACGTCGAGGGGCTCAGCTACGAGGAGATCGCCCAGATCCTCGACGCCAAGCTCGGCACCGTGCGCAGCCGCATCCACCGGGGCCGGGCGATGCTGCGCAGCGCCCTGGCCCACCGCGCCCCCGTCGACGGCCGGCTGCGCTTCGCCGGCCCACGCCCGGCCCCCGACGCCAGCACGCTGGGGCGAGCGCGGTGATCGGTCACCTCGGCACCCGCGCCAGCGCCCTGCTCGACGGACGGGTCGGCGCCGACGAGGCCGACCGCCTGTGGGAGCACGTGCACGGCTGCCACCAGTGCCGTGACCTGGTCGAGCGGCTCGGGGCCGTCAAGACCCGCCTCGGGGGCCTGGGTGCGGCGCCGACGGCGGGGGCGCCCGAGCACCTCAAGGGCGCGCTCAAGGCGGGGCTCACCCAGGGCGAGGGCTACCTGCTGCTCGCCGAGCAGCCCGCCTCGCCCGTACGCCGCGCGGGCACGGTCGCGGCCACGGTGGGCGGCGCCGCCGGCGTCGCCGTCCTCGGGCTGCTCTCCCTGGGGGCGGCGCCCGCCGACGCCCCCACGGCCGACCGCCAGGTGCCGGTCACGTCGGTGACGGTGCCCAGCTACGGACCCGGCGTGGTGCCGGCCCGCGGGGTCGCCGGTCCCTGATCCAGGGCATCCACCGCCCGGGTGGGCTCCTGCTCAGGGCTCGCGGGGGATGATGGGGCGGTGAACGACGAGGAGCAGACCGCGCCACTGCAGCAGCCTGCCCCGCCGCCACCGCCCGAGCAGCCGCAGCACGGCGCCTGGCTGCCCCCGCACCCGCCGGCCGCGCCGCCGTCGGGGCCGTGGGCGGGCGCGGCGTACGCCGGCTTCGGCCAGCCGCCGCGGCCCGCCCCGCGGGCCCGGGTCAGCGGCTGGGTGTGGCCGGTCGTGACCGCGGTGGCACTGGTGGTCGGCCTGTTCGGCGGCGCCGTGGGCGGCGCCCTGGTCGGCGCGATCGAGCGCGAGGGGCTCGGCCCCGTCCGTGACGGCCTGGCCGGCGTCGACACCGTCACCTCGGCCCCGCTGCGCCCTGAGGACGGCACCGTGGCCGCGGTCGCCCAGACGCTGCTGCCGGCCACGGTGCAGATCGTCGCCGAGTTCGGCGGCGACGCCCAGGGCGCCACCGGCTCGGGGTTCGTGCTCGACCGCCAGGGCCACGTCATCACCAACAACCACGTCGTGGCCGAGGCCGCCGACGACGGCCGCATCCAGGTCGTCGACCAGGAGGGCGGGCGCTACGCCGCGACCGTCGTGGGCCGCAGCCCCGTCTACGACCTCGCCGTCCTCGAGGTGCCCGACCTGGAGGGCACCGAGCCGGCCTCGCTCGGCGCCTCCGCGGCCCTGCGGGTCGGCGAGACGGTGGTGGCGATCGGCTCGCCGCTCGGGCTGAGCTCGACGGTCACCTCGGGCATCGTCAGCGCGCTGCAGCGGCCCGTGACCACCGGCGACTCCGCCAACGAGTCGTCCTACATCAACGCGGTGCAGACCGACGCCGCGATCAACCCCGGCAACTCCGGCGGCCCGCTGGTCAACCTGCTCGGCCAGGTCGTGGGCGTGAACTCCGCCATCGCCACCACCGGCGGCGGCGGCTTCGGGGGCGGCAGCTCCGGCAACATCGGGGTCGGCTTCGCCATCCCGATCGAGCAGGTCAAGGTCACCGCCGACCAGATCCTCAAGACCGGCGAGGCCCGCTACCCGGTGATCGGCGCCCAGGTGCAGACCGGTCGCGAGGACGGCCGGGGCGCCCGCATCGAGGAGGTCGTGACCGGCAGCGCCGCCGAGGAGGCCGGCCTGCAGGAGGGCGACCTGGTCGTGGAGGTCGAGGGCGACCGGGTCACCGACGGCATCGCCCTCATCGTCTCGATCCGCTCGCACCAGCCCGGCGAGACCATCGAGTTCACCGTGCTGCGCCGGGGCTCGCGGGAGACGGTCGCGATCACCCTGCGCCCCGAGGTGGGCTGAGGCGGGCTCCGTCGCGGGGCCGGCTACTCGGGCCGCTCGGCCTCGACGTAGGGGTGCTCGTCGACGAAGGTGCGCGTCTCGGCGTACATCCGCGCGATGAACTCCTCGAGCTGCGCGGCCTCGACCCGCCACTGCCCGCGCCCACCGATCTTGATCGCCGGCAGGTCGCCGCGGCGCACCAGCGCGTAGACCTGCGCGCTGGAGGTGTTGAGGACCTCCGCGACGTCGGCCAGGGTCAGGAAGCGGGGCGTACCGGGCATGGGGCCATGCTCGCACCTGGCGGCCGGCGACGGCGCAGGCCACCCCGGCCTGTGGAGAAGCAGGTGAGAGAGCGGCTCGGAGTGGGCATGATGCCCGCCGTGACCATCGACCAGCAGGCCGCGCCCGGCCCCGGGTCCCGCCCCGCGCCCAGTCCCTCCCCGAGCGGCGTGCCCAGCGCCGTGCCCAGCGCCGTTCGCAGCCGACGTCCGGGCTGGCGCGATCCGCGGCTGTGGGTGGGGGTGGCGCTGGTCGCGGGCTCGGTGGTGCTCGGGGCGCGTCTGCTGGCCGCGGCCGACGACATGGTCACCGTCTGGTCGGCCGGCAGCGACCTCGGCGTCGGCCAGCGGCTGGAGCCCGACGACCTGGTCGCCCAGCGGGTGCGCTTCGACGACGCCCGGGCGGTGGCCGGCTACCTGGGGGCCGACGACGAGCTGCCCGCCGACGCGACCCTGGTGCGCCCGGTGGCGGCCGGCGAGCTGGTCCCCGCGGCGGCGCTGGGCTCCGCGCAGGACTCCGGACGCGTGGAGCTGCCGTTGTCGGTCGACCCCGAGCGGCTGCCCGACCTGGGCGCCGGCATGACCGTCGACGTCTACCTGCTGGCCACCGGTCGCGACGCCGACGGGCGCCGCATCGAGCTCGACCCCGGCCCGGTGCTCGCCGACGTCACCGTCGTCGACGCCGGCACCCCCGACGGCGGCTTCGGCTCCTCGGGCCAGCGCCGGGTCGTGGTCGCGGTGCCCGAGGACGACGCCGACGCCTACGTCGCGCTGCTGGGCCGCCTGGGCGAGCCCACCGTCCTGGTCTCGAGGGCCCGGTGAGCGGTCCCGGCCCCGCCGGCACGTCGTTGCGCGGGCCGGGGGAGCCGGTCGTGGTGATCGTGGCCGCGGCCGGCGCTGCCTGGGAGTCCACGGCCGTGGGGGCGCTCACCGGACGACCCGGTGTGGTGCTGCTCAAGCGCTGCGTCGACGTCGACGACCTGCTGGCCGCCGCGTCGGCCGGGCAGGCCGACGCCGCGGTGCTCGGCCTCGACGCGCACGGGCTCGACTCGGCGGCGGTCGACCTGCTGCGCCGCCACCGGGTGCGTCCGGTGGCGGTGGTGCCGACCACGGTCGATCCCGGCACCGCCCGGCTGCGCGCGTCACGGATCGGCATCCGCACCCTGGTGCCCGAGGGGCGGGTCGACACCGTCGCCGACGCCGTCACCGCACCGGAGGTGGTCCCCGAGCCGACCCGGCCGGCGTACGACGGAGCCCCCGGAGCCCCCGGAGCCGCCGCCACCCCGCCGGCGCGCCCCACGGACGCGGTGCCGGCGGGCGCGGCGCCCGACGAGGTCGCTGCCGAGCAGGGGACCGCCCGGGTGCTGGCGGTGTGGGGACCGGCCGGCGCCCCGGGGCGCAGCACCCTCGCGGTGGCCCTGGCCTCCGAGCTGGCCGGGCGCCGGCTCCCGACCCTGCTCGTCGACGCCGATCCCCAGGCCGGGAGCATCGCCCAGCAGCTCGGGGTGCTCGACGAGGTCTCGGGGCTCCTGGCCGCGGCCCGGCTGGCGACGGCTGGGGTGCTGGAGGAGCGGCTCGCGTCGGTGCAGCGCTCGCTGGGCCCCCACCTGCGCGTGGTGACGGGGCTCCCGCGCGCCGACCGGTGGAGCGAGGTGCGGCCCGGCTCGCTGGAGCACCTGCTCGAGCTGGCCCGCGCCCAGGGCCACGTGGTCGTCGACACCGGCGCCTCGCTCGAGGACGACCCGTCCGCCGACCTGGGAGGGCGGCCGGCACGCAACGCGCTGACCCTCGGCGCGCTCGACGTGGCCGACGAGGTGGTGGCGGTCGGCACCGCCGACCCCGTCGGGCTCTCGCGCCTGGCCCGGGGCCTGGTCGAGCTGGGGGAGCGGTGGCCGGGCACCCCGGTGCGGGTGGTGGTCAACCAGATGCGTCCCACGCTGGGCTGGACCCGCGAGGAGGTGGGCTCGATGATCGGCGGGTTCGTGGCCCCCGCGTCGCTGCACTTCCTGCCCGAGGACCGCGCCGGGGTCGACCGGGCCCTGGTGGCGGGTCGCACCCTGCTCGAGGCGGGCGAGTCGCCGCTGACCCGGGCGGTCGCCGAGCTGGCCGACGCCCTCGTGGGGACCGCCGCGCCGGCCGCCGCGGGCGTCAGGCGGCGAAGAGCAGGAAGAGCCCGCCGGCGGTGAAGAAGACCATCAGCAGCAGCAGCGGCAGCTGACCGGTCAGCTGGTGCCGCTTGGGCAGCAGCGCGATCGCCCGGTCGTGCGCGGCCACCACGGCGACCACGTGGCCCAGCACGACGCCGAGCACCTTGAGGTTGGCCAGCAGCGTCGGGTGGTAGGAGAGCCAGTAGTTGACGCTCCAGTCGCCGGTGCCCAGGTAGTCGGCGCCGGTGGAGAGCGGGTCGCTGGCCTTGATCAGGGTGTCCTGGCCGACCTCGAGCCAGTACGACAGGTAGTGCGCGGCGATGTAGCCCACGATGATCGGGATCATCGTGTGCGCGAACTGGCCCGGCAGGAGCAGCCGGCGCTGGCCGTGCCCGACGCCGGTGAGCATCGTGCCCAGGGCGAAGAGCAGCCCGACGCCGCCGCAGAAGACGACCAGGGCGATGTTGTCGGCGAGCGTGGCAGCCCAGTCGCGGCTCGCGATCGCGTCGGTGCCGAGCAGGAAGCGCACCCAGGTGGGGGACTCGCGGAAGGAGTCGAAGCCGGTGCTGCCGAAGAGGACCGCCACCACCGCGACCAGCCCGGGACGCGCCTCGGTGGTGGCCAGGTTGGCCAGCGGGGAGCGGACCACGACCCGGCCACCGGCCTCGCCCCACACCGACAGCTTGGCCACCAGCGAGGAGTAGACCTCGAAGGGGTCGGCCCGCTCGAACCAGGTGTCGCCGAAGAGCGCACCGCCCAGCAGCATCACCGCGACGTACACCGACGCCCACAGCCGCACCGGGCCGAGCTCGGTGGAGTAGGGGTAGACGAGCTCGAGCCAGACGAAGGCGAACAGGCCCAGCGCCGCGGGCCAGTAGCCCAGCCGCGCCGGGTAGACCAGGACCCCGCTGCCGGGCTGGGAGCCGGAGACCTTCGCGAGGAGCAGGTGGAAGGTGCGCACCGGGCTGACGGCCTTCCAGACCGGGCCCAGCAGCAGCGAGGCGGGCACCAGGCCCACCCACCACCACACGTAGAACATCCCGAAGAACGGGTTGGTCAGCAGGTCCTGGCCGGCGACGGCCGCCAGCGCGGCCCAGCCGAAGAACAGCAGGCCGACCACTCGCAGCCCGCCGCGCCCGGCGGCGGAGTCGACGACGCGCTGCAGGCCGTCGGGCAGCGGGTGGCCGCCGCGGGGTCCGCGGGCCGACGAGGCGTAGCGAGGCGTGCGCCAGGCCAGCGCCAGCACGGTGAAGGAGATCGTCAGCGCCGCGACCGCACCGGCGATCGCCAGCTCGGGCGAGATCGGCAGGTCCTTGGCCCCGCCGATGCCGTGGGCCTCGATCGTGCGGGCGGCGTCGTCCAGCCGGCGGCCCACGTCAGGAGACTTCGAGCTGGACGATCAGCTGGTCGGGGTCGTGCGCCTCGACCTCGACCACGCCGGGACGCTCGAAGGTGAGGGTCTCCTCGGTGGTGCCCTCCTCGTAGGAGAAGGAGGTCTCCGGGGTGGAGTGCACGTGCACCTGGCCGGCGGCGTCGGAGGTGACGGTGAAGGTGACCTCCTCGCCCACGCCGACCTCGATCCGGTCGCCCTTCGGCGTGATCGTGCCGTCCTCGACCGTGATCTCGATCGCCGTCGGCTCCTCGGAGGTGGGCGAGCCGGTCTCGGGCTCGTCGGAGCCGCACCCGCTCAGGGCCAGGGGCAGCGCGAGCGCGGCCAGGGCGGCCAGGCCGCGGGACGAGGGGCGGGTCGGGGCGCGGTGCATGAGGCTCTTCCTGTCGCGGTGCTGTCGTGGTGCTGCCTGGGTGCGGGCGTGATGCTGGCTGGGGCGCGGCATGGCCGGTCGGCCGCGGGGGGACGACTCTGACAGAATCCCATGCAGGACAAGGCCGACGGTGAGAGGGGCCCCGCCAGATGACCACCCGGGTGCAGGCGCGCGACCTGGCCTTCCTGGCCGAGGAGACGGCGTCGACGCCGCGGCACAACGCCACCGTCGAGGTCTTCGAGCCCGGCGAGTCCGGCTTCGACCACGAACGGCTCCTCGAGCTCATCGAGGACCGCATCAGCTTCGTCCCCCGCTACCGCCAGCGCCTGCAGGCGGTCCCGGGGCGGCTGGCCAACCCGGTGTGGATCGACGACCCCGACTTCGACCTCGGCTACCACGTGCGCCGCTCGGCGCTGCCGCGCCCGGGCACCCCCGAGCAGCTGCGCGAGCTGGTGGCCCGCATCGTCTCCCGCCCTCTCGACCGGTCCAAGCCGCTGTGGGAGGTCTACGTCGTCGAGGGCCTGGCCGACGGCCGGGTCGCACTGCTCTACAAGGCCCACCAGGCCCTGGTCGACGGGGTGCAGACCGTCGACCTGGCCCAGGTGCTGCTCGACACCTCGCCCGAGCCCAAGCTGCTCGGCGGCGACGACTGGGACGCCTGGAAGCGCCCCTCCGCGCCGAGCCTGGTCGCCGGCGCGGTGCGCGACAACCTCACCCGCCCCGACGTGCTGGGCCAGACGCTGCGCAGCGTCTCGGCCTCGGTGGCCCGCACCGCCGAGACGAGCGGCGAGCGGGCCGGCCGCGTGCTGGGCGCCCTGACCGGTCGCGGCGCCGAGCGCGAGACCCCGATCAGCGGGCGGCACTCCCAGCAGCGCCGGGTCGTGTCGGTGCACACCGCCCTCGCCGACCACCAACGCATCCGCGACGGCCACGGCGGCACCGTCAACGACGTCGTGCTGGCCACCATCTCGGGCGCCCTGCGGGCCTGGCTGATGAACCGCTCGGAGTCGATGGCCGGGCTGCGGCGCATCCGCGCGGTGGTGCCGGTCTCGGTGATCGACAGCGAGCTCGAGGCGACCTCGCTGGGCAGCCAGATCGCCGCCCACGTCGTCGACCTGCCGGTCGGCGAGGCCAGCCCGGTGGTGCGCCTGCACCAGGTCTCCTACTCCTTCCAGAGCCACCAGGAGACCGGTCGCGGCGTGGCCGCCAACCGCCTCGCGGGCATCGCCGGCTTCGCGCCCAGCACCTTCCACGCCATCGGCTCCCGGGTCGCGGCCTGGGAGGCCGGGCGCAGCGACCAGCTGATCGTCACCAACGTGCCGGGCCCGCAGTCGCCGCTCTACGCCGCGGGCGCGCGGATGGTGGCCACCTACCCGGTGCCCCCGCTGCTGCCCGGGCACCTGCTGGCGATCGGCGTGACGTCGTACGACGGCCAGGTCTCCTACGGCATCACCGCCGACCGCGACAAGGTGCCCGACGCCGACGTGCTGGGCCAGTGCCTGTCCGAGTCGCTCGACGAGCTGCTCGACACCGTCTCCGGCGCGCGCCCGCGCGCGCCCCGGGGACGCCGCAAGAAGGGCGCGGACCGCTCGTGACGCGCCTCTACCTGCCGTCGAGCCTCGAGGTGCTCGCCCGCCTGCACGCCGGCGAGGAGCTCGCCACCATGACCGCGGTCGAGGCCGACGACGACAGCGAGGACAGCGAGTACGCCGCGCTGCTCACCGCCGCCGAGGTCTCCGCCGAGCTCGTCGGCACGGGCGGGCGCCGGGTGGTCGTGGTGGCCGAGGTCGGGCGGCCCGGCGACCCGGTGACGGTGCGCGAGGTGGTCGCGGTGCACGTCGACATCGAGGCCGGCGCCGATCCCGACGACGACCTCGCGTGGTTCGCCACCCAGGAGATCGGCCAACTGGTCCAGGGGGCCGACGGCGCCTAGGGTCGGGTCATGGACGCGATCTCCTTCCCGCCGGCTCCGGTCAACGAGCCCAACCTCCACTACGCCCCCGGCTCCGCGGAGCGGGAGGCGCTGCTCGACCAGATCGCGGTGCTCGAGAAGGAGCCCCGCGAGCTCCCCGCCTACATCGGTGGCCGGTGGCGCCACGGTGGCGGGGCGCCGATCGAGGTCGTGCAGCCCCACGACCACCAGCAGGTGCTGGGCACCGCCCACCACTCCACCCGGGCCGACGCCCAGGACGCGATCGACGCGGCCCTCGCGGCGGCGCCCGCCTGGCGCGACCTGCCCTTCGACGACCGCTGCGCGATCATCCTCAAGGCCGCCGACCTGCTGGCCGGCCCCTGGCGCCAGCGGCTCAACGCCGCGACCGTGCTGGGCCAGTCGAAGACCGCCTTCCAGGCCGAGATCGACTCGGCCTGCGAGCTCATCGACTTCTGGCGCTTCAACGTGCACTACGCCAAGCAGATCCTCACCGACCAGCCGATCGCCAACAGCCCCGGCGTGTGGAACCGCACCGACCACCGCCCGCTCGAGGGCTTCGTCTACGCGATCACGCCCTTCAACTTCACCGCGATCGCCGGCAACCTGCCCACCGCCCCGGCGCTGATGGGCAACGTGGTGCTCTGGAAGCCCAGCCCCACCCAGCAGCTGGCCGCCTCGCTGATCATGGAGCTGCTCGAGGAGGCCGGGCTGCCGCCGGGCGTCATCAACATGCTGCCCGGTGACGGCCTCGAGGTCTCCGAGGTGGCGCTGGCCCACCGCGACCTGGCCGGCATCCACTTCACCGGCTCGACGCCCACCTTCCAGCACCTGTGGCGCACCGTCGGCGAGAACATCACCGAGTACCGCTCCTACCCGCGCATCGTCGGCGAGACCGGCGGCAAGGACTTCATCGTCGCCCACCCCTCCGCCGACCCCGCCGTGCTGCGCACCGCGATGGTCCGCGGTGCCTTCGAGTTCCAGGGCCAGAAGTGCTCGGCCGCCTCGCGCGCCTACGTGCCGGCCTCGGTGTGGGCGCAGATCAAGGACGACCTCGTGACCGAGGTCGAGGCCATCAAGGTGGGCGACCCGACCGACCTGTCCAACTTCATGGGCGCGGTCATCGACGACCGCGCCTTCGCCAAGCACGTGGCCGCCATCGAGCGGGCGCAGTCGACCCCGGGCCTCGAGGTCGTCGCCGGCGGCCAGACCGACGACTCGGTGGGCTGGTTCGTCCGCCCCACCGTCGTGGTCTCGGAGAAGCCCGACGACGAGATGTTCAAGACCGAGTACTTCGGCCCGATCCTGGCCGTGCACGTCTACGACGACTCCCAGGACGGCGCCTTCGAGTCGGTCGTGGCCCAGATGGAGTCGTTCGCGCCGTACGCGCTGACCGGCGCGATCATCAGCCAGGACCGCGGCGCGGTCGCCTGGGCCCGCCAGGCGCTGCGCTTCGCGGCCGGCAACTTCTACATCAACGACAAGCCGACCGGCGCCGTGGTGGGCCAGCAGCCCTTCGGCGGCGGGCGCGCCTCGGGCACCAACGACAAGGCCGGCGCGGCGGTCAACCTGCTGCGCTGGACCAGCCCGCGCTCCATCAAGGAGACGTTCGTGCCGCCCAAGGAGTACCGCTACCCCTACATGGGCTGAGGCCGTGCGCGACCCGGCTGGTCTGCACCAGCCGGGTCGCGAGCCGGCCGGTTCAGACCGGCCGGGTCGAGGTCACGCCCCGAGCGCGGGGTAGTCGGTGTAGCCCTCGGCGCCGCCGCCGTAGAAGGTCGCGGCGTCGGGCTCGTTGAGCCCGGCGCCCTCGGCCCAGCGCCGCGGCAGGTCGGGGTTGGCGATGAAGAGGCGGCCGACCGCGACCGCGTCGGCCAGGTCCTCGTCGAGGATCGCCTGGGCCGACTCCAGGGTGGTGACCTCGCCGAAGCCGTCGTTGGCGATGACGACGCCGCCGAACGCGGCCCGCAGGTCCTGCACCAGCGGGAGCCGCGGGTCGGCCAGGACGCTGAGGTAGGCCAGGCCCAGCGGGGCGAGCTGCTCGACCAGGTGCGTGTACGTCGCGCGCACGTCGTCGGCGTCCTCCTCGGTAGCACCCTGGATGTTGTGCGCCGGGCTGATCCGGATGCCGACCCGCTCGGGACCGACGGCCTCGGCCACGGCCCGGGTCACCTCGACGGCGAAGCGGGCCCGGTCGACGGGGGAGCCGCCGTACTCGTCGGTGCGGGTGTTGGACCCGGGGGCGAGGAACTGGTGGATCAGGTAGCCGTTGGCGGCGTGCACCTCGACACCGTCGAGACCGGCCTCGACGGCGTTGCGCGCGGCCTGCGCGATGCCGGCGACCACGCCGGGGATCTCGTCGGTCGCCAGGGCCCGCGGGGTCGGGTGGGGCTGCGGACCGGTCGGGGTGAACATCTCACCGGGCGCGGCCAGTGCGGAGGGGGCCACGACGTCCTCGCCGCCGGTGTTGTCGGGGTGCGCGATGCGCCCGGCGTGCATCAGCTGGGCCACGATCCGCCCGCCCCGCTCGTGGACGGCGTCGGCGACGCGGCGCCAGCCGGCCAGCTGCTCGGGGGAGTGGAACCCGGGGGTGCTCGGGTAGCCCTGCCCCTCGGCCACGGGCTGGCTGCCCTCGGTGATCACCAGGCCCGCGGAGGCGCGCTGGGCGTAGTAGTCGACGTGCAGGTCGCCGGGCACGGTGCCGACGGCCCGGTTGCGGGTCAGGGGGGCCATCACCAGGCGCGAGGGCATCGCGAGGGCGCCGGCGGTCAGGGGCTCGAAGAGGGAGGGCATGCCTGGTCCAACCCGCTCGCGCCCCCACGGCATTCCGACCGCGGGGGTGAGGGACAATCGTGGTGATGACGACCCTCGACCTCGCGCTGGTGGCCCAGCTCGCCGTGCTGCACCTGGGTTCGCTGCACCCCGTGGAGCGCGTGCTGACCCTGGCGCTGGCCTTCGGTCCCTTCGTGGTGCTGGGCGCGGTGGTCTGGTGGCGCTCGCGCCAGGACCAGGACGACCAGGACGACGGGGAGCAGGTCCCGACTCAGCGGGACAGGTAGTCGCGCCCCACCTTGTTCTCGACGAGCAGCGCTTTGCGCAGCATGTCGGCGACCAGGCCCTCGACCTTGCCGCCCACCAGCGGGATCGACACCTTGACCGTCAGGTCGACGGTCTCGGTGGTGACCCCGCCGCTCTCGGCCAGGGTGGCGGTGCCACGCATGTCGCCGGGCTTGCCCGGGATGGTCACGGTGATGTCGCCCGCCTCGGGGCTCGCCCAGCGCTCCTCCTGCACGATCGTGATCTCGTCGCCGATCAGCTTCTTGGCGAACGAGGGGATGCCGGCGGCGTCCTGCACCTGCTCGATGCGCACCTCGACGCCCTCGCCGGTGGAGTCGACGCGCACGTCGTGGCGCAGCACCCGCTGGCGCTCGCAGACCTCCTCGCGGAAGGCGGGGTCGGCCAGCATCGCCGCGACGGCGGCGAGCGGGGCGCCGTACGTCAGGTCCTGACGCAGCTGCTTCGACATCAGCGCGCCCCCGCCAGCCACGCGGTCCCGACGCCCTGCTCGACCTCGAGGCCCTTCTTGATGTTGTCGGCCATCAGGGCCTCCAGCTTGCCGCCCACCAGCGGCACCTTCACCTTCACGTCGAGCTCGACCACCTCGCGGGTGCCGGCCGCCCCGGGGCCCGCCGCCTCGAGCACCACCGTGCCGGTGGCCGAGGTCGGCTTGCCGGGGGAGGTCACCGACACCGTGCCGCCCGAGCGGTTCGACCAGTCCTCCTCGACGACGGCCTGCGTGGTGTCGCCGGTGATCCTGCGCGCGATCGAGGGCAGGCCGGCGGTGTCCTGGACCTGGTCGACGACCAGGTGGAAGCCACCCGCGTCGCGCGGGGTCAGCGTGACCTCGGCGGAGACCACCTGCTGGGCCCGGCAGACCTCCTCGCGGAAGGCGGGGTCGCTGAGCATGGCGTAGACGTCGGCCGGGGAGGCGTCGTAGGTGAGCTCGTGGGTGAACTTCATGGCCGACATCATGCCGGGGCCGGGGCGTGATTGGGTGCGGGGCATGAGTGAGACCTTCGTGTCCTTCGGCGAGCAGGGTGCCCAGCTGACCTACGGGTCCTACCTGCGGCTGCCCCAGCTGCTCGACAGCCAGCACCTCGAGTCCGACCCGCCGGCCCACGACGAGCTGCTCTTCATCACCATCCACCAGGTCTACGAGCTGTGGTTCAAGCAGCTGCTGCACGAGGTGACCGCCGCCCGCGACGCCCTGCTGGCGCCCGCGGGCACGGGGCGCGAGCGGCTGTGGTGGGCCCAGCACCTGCTCACCCGCGTGCACGTCATCGAGCGGACCCTGGTCCAGCAGGTCGACGTGCTCGAGACGATGACCCCGCAGGACTTCCTGGAGTTCCGCCAGCGCCTGGCCCCGGCGAGCGGCTTCCAGTCGGTGCAGTTCCGCGAGCTGGAGTTCCTCTCGGGGGCCAAGGACCCGGGCTACCTCGAGCGCTTCCGCGGGCTCAGCGACGACGAGCAGCAGCGGCTGCGCCGCCGGCTCGAGGAGCCGACGCTGTGGGACGCCTTCGTGGCCGCCCTCGCCGGCGCCGGCCTCGCGGTCGACGACGACGAGCAGGTCGCCCGGTCGCTGCACACCGTGGCCCACGACCGCGACTCGCACGCCGCGCTGTGGGCGCTGGCCGAGGCGCTGCTGCAGCACGACGAGCTGGCGGCCTCGTGGCGGGCGCGCCACGTGGTGATGGTGGAGCGGATGATCGGGGCCAAGTCGGGCACCGGCGGGTCGAGCGGGTCGACGTACCTGCGCTCGCGGCTGCCGCTGCAGTACTACCCGCTGCTGTGGGAGCTGCGCTCACAGCTGTGAGGAGACGCCGGGAGACGGCCCCCTGGGCCTCGCCCCCGTGTTGTCCGCGTCACGCCGTGGTCCTAGGGTCGAGATCGTGTCAACGACGACGCACGATCTCGACAAGTCCGAGCTGATCTCCAGGGCCGCGGAGCTGGCCCGAGCGGGCCGCGGCAGCGGTGGCCCGCCGCACGAGGAGGTCGGCGACCTGCTCGCCGCCTACTACCGCCACGTGGCCCCCGAGGACCTCGCCGAGCGCGGCGAGAGCGACGTGTACGGCGCCCTGGCCAGCCACTACCGCCTGGCCCAGCAGCGTCCCCAGGGACGCGCCGAGGTGCGGGTCTTCACCCCCAGCCTGGCCGAGCACGGCTGGTCGGCCGGCGGGCACAGCGTCGTCGAGGTCGTCACCGACGACATGCCCTTCCTGGTCGACTCGCTGACCATGGAGCTCTCGCGCCAGCTGCGCGCGGTGCACCTGGTCGTGCACCCGCACTTCGACGTCGAGCGCGCGATCACCGGTGAGCTCCAGCGCGCCCGGGTCGTCGACGACGGCGCGATGGAGCCGCAGGACTCCTCGGTGCGCGAGTCGTGGATGCACGTCGAGATCGACCGGCTCGCCGACGACGACGACGTCGACCAGATCGTCGACGACGTGCAGCGGGTGCTGCGCGACGTGCGCGAGGCCGTCGAGGACTGGCCGCGCACCCGCCAGCGGATGCTCGACATCGTCGAGGGCCTGCGCAGCGACCCGCCGGTCGAGCTGACCGCCGAGGAGGTCCGACAGGGCGCGGAGCTGCTGGAGTGGCTGGTCGACGACCACTTCACCTTCCTGGGCTACCGCGAGTACCGCCTCGAGACCGCCGAGATCGAGGGCGTCGACGAGGACGTGCTGCGCGCGGTGCCCGGCACCGGGCTGGGCATCCTGCGCGCCGACCAGACCCACAGCACCGCCTTCGCGCGGCTGCCCGACCCGGTCAAGGTCAAGGCCCGCGAGAAGTGCCTGCTGGTGCTGGCCAAGGCCAACTCCCGCGCCACCGTGCACCGCCCGGCCTACCTCGACTACGTCGGGGTCAAGACGTTCGACGAGAGCGGCCAGGTCGTCGGCGAGCAGCGCTTCCTGGGGCTGTTCTCCTCGACGGCGTACGCCGAGTCGCTGACCCGCATCCCGCTGCTGCGCGAGAAGGCCCGCGAGGTGCTGCGCCGCAGCGGCTTCGACCCGCGCTCCTACGCCGGCCGGGCCCTGATGGACACCCTCGAGACCTACCCGCGCGACGAGCTCTTCCACACCGACGTCGCCCAGCTCGCCACGATGGCCGAGTCGGCGATGCTGGCGCGCGAGCGGCGTGCGGTGCGCGCGATCATCCGCCCCGACACCTACGGGCGCTACGTCTCGGTGCTGGTCTACCTGCCGCGCGACCGCTACAACACCGCGGTGCGCGAGCGGTTCAGCGAGATCCTCCTCGAGCGCCTGGGCGGGGAGTCGATCGAGTTCACGGTGCGCATCAACGAGTCGACCACCGCGCGGGTGCACTTCGTGGTGCACCTGCCGCGCGGCGAGACCGACCCGACCGTCACCGGCCAGCTGCGCGCGCTCGACACCAACGACCTCGAGCGCGACGACTTCCTGGCCGCGGTCCTCGCCGAGTACGGCGAGCAGGCCGGCGCCGTGCTCGGCCGGCGCTACGCCGACTCCTTCCCCGAGGCCTACAAGGAGGACTACTCGGCGCGCACCGCCGCGGTCGACCTGGGTCGCCTCGAGGCGATCGAGGGCGAGGAGGGGCTCGACCTGTCCCTGCACGAGCACCTCGACGCCGGTCGCGGGGAGGTGCGGCTGAAGGTCTACCGCGTCGGCAGCCCGCTCTCGCTCTCCGAGGTGCTGCCGATGCTCTCGAGCCTGGGCGTGGAGGTCGTCGACGAGCGGCCCTACGAGATCGAGCACCCCGAGCGCTACTGCTACGTCTACGAGTTCGGGCTGCGCTACGGCCGGTCGCTGCCGGAGCGCTCGCGCGACCTGTTCGTGCAGTCCCTGCACGCGATCTGGGACGGGCGCACCGACACCGACGGGTTCAACGTGCTGGTGCTGGCCGCCGAGCTGAGCTGGCGCCAGGTCGCGGTGCTGCGCGCCTACGCCAAGTACATGCGCCAGGGCGGCTCGCCGTTCCAGCTCGACACCATCGAGGAGGCGCTGAGCAGCAACGTCGACATCACCCGGCTGCTGGTGCGGCTCTTCGAGACCCGCTTCGACCCGGCCTGCGAGGACCGGGAGGCCCGGCTGGAGACGCTGCGCGACGAGCTCGCCGGCGCGCTCGACGACGTCGCCAGCCTCGACCACGACCGCATCCTGCGCTCCTACCTGATCCACGTCGGCGCCACCCTGCGCACCAACTACTTCCAGCGCGACGAGCAGGGTGACCCCAAGAGCTACCTCAGCCTCAAGCTGGAGCCGTCGGCCATCCCCGACCTGCCCCGGCCGCGCCCGGAGTACGAGGTCTTCGTGCACTCCCCGCGCGTCGAGGGCGTGCACCTGCGCTTCGGGTCGGTGGCCCGCGGCGGGCTGCGCTGGTCGGACCGCCGAGACGACTTCCGCACCGAGGTGCTGGGCCTGGTCAAGGCGCAGATGGTCAAGAACACCGTGATCGTGCCGGTCGGCGCCAAGGGCGGCTTCTTCGCCAAGCAGCTGCCCGACCCCTCCGACCGGGAGGCCTGGATGGCCGAGGGCATCGCCTCCTACCGCACCTTCATCAGCGGCCTGCTCGACATCACCGACAACCTCGTCGACGGCGCCAGCGTGCCGCCCTCCGACGTGGTGCGCCACGACGGCGACGACTCCTACCTGGTGGTCGCGGCCGACAAGGGCACCGCGACCTTCTCCGACATCGCCAACGAGCTGTCCCAGGACTACGGCTTCTGGCTCGGTGACGCCTTCGCCAGCGGCGGCTCGGTGGGCTACGACCACAAGGCGATGGGCATCACCGCACGCGGCGCCTGGGTCTCGGTGCAGCGCCACTTCCGCGAGCGGGGCATCGACTGCCAGGCCGAGGACTTCACCTGCGTCGGCATCGGCGACATGTCCGGCGACGTGTTCGGCAACGGGATGCTGTGCTCCGAGCACATCCGGCTCGTGGCCGCCTTCGACCACCGCGACATCTTCCTCGACCCCACGCCCGACGCCGCGGCGTCGTACGCCGAGCGCAAACGGCTCTTCGAGCAGCCGCGCACCACCTGGGCCGACTACGACACCTCCCTGATCTCCGAGGGCGGCGGGGTGCACTCGCGGTCCAGGAAGTCGATCCCGATCACCCCGCAGGTGCGCGAGGCGCTCGGCATCAAGGACGACGTGACCTCGATGGCCCCGGCCGAGCTGATGCGCGCGATCCTGACCGCCCCGGTCGACCTGCTGTGGAACGGCGGCATCGGCACCTACGTCAAGAGCCGCGACGAGACGCACGCCGACGCCGGCGACAAGGCCAACGACCCGATCCGGGTCGACGGGCGCGACGTGCGGGCGCGCTGCATCGGTGAGGGCGGCAACCTGGGCCTCACCCAGGCCGGCCGCATCGAGTACGCCCGCTTCGGCGGCGACCCGGAGACCGGCGGCGGACGCGTCAACACCGACTTCATCGACAACTCCGCCGGCGTCGACACCTCCGACCACGAGGTCAACATCAAGATCCTGCTCGACCGGGTGGTCGCCGAGGGCGACCTGACCGGCAAGCAGCGCAACGAGCTGCTGGCGCAGATGACCGACGAGGTCGCCGAGCTGGTGCTGCGCGACAACTACGAGCAGAACCTGGCGCTGGCCAACGCGCTCTCGCACGCGCCGTCGCTGCTGCACGTGCACGAGGACTTCATGAAGCGCCTCGAGCGCGAGGGCGTCCTCGACCGTGCGGTCGAGGGGCTGCCCAGCAGCCGCGAGGTGCGCCGGCGTGCCGACCGGGGCGAGGGGCTGACCGCTCCCGAGCTCTCGGTGCTGCTGGCCTGGACCAAGATCGTGCTGGCCCAGGAGCTGCTCGCCTCCGACGTGCCCGACGACCCGTACCTCGACCAGGACCTGCTGGTCTACTTCCCCTCCGCGATGCGCGAGCGGTTCACCGAGCAGATCCGCAACCACCCGCTGCGCCGCGAGATCATCGTGACCCAGGTGGTCAACGACCTGGTCAACGGTGCCGGCATGACCTTCTGGCCGCGCCTGGGCGGGGAGACCGGCGTGGGGCCGGCCGAGCTGACCCACGCCAACTTCGTGGCCCGCGAGATCTTCGGCTCGCTGCCGCTGCGCGAGGAGCTGCGCTCCTACGACAACCGGCTCGACGCGTCGGTGCAGACCCGGATGCGTCTGGAGATGCGCACCCTGGTCGAGCGCGCCACCCGCTGGCTGGTGGCCAACCGCCGCGCCCCGCTCGACAGCAGCGGCACGGTCGAGCAGCTCAGCGGACCGGTGCAGGAGACCGTCGCCCGGCTGCCCGAGCTGATGACCGGGCGCGAGCTGTCCGCCTTCGAGCAGCGCCGCGACAAGCTGGTGGAGCGCGGGGTGCCCGAGGACCTGGCCGCGCGCGTCGCGGTGCTCCCGCCGGCCTACATGGTGCTGGGCATCGTCGACGCCGCCAACCGCGAGGGGCTCGACCCCGCCGAGGTGGCCCGGGTGCACTTCGCGCTCGGCGAGCGGCTGGGCCTGCCCGCACTGGTGCTGCGCATCCTCTCGCTGCCACGCGAGGACCGGTGGCAGACGATGGCGCGGGCGGCGCTGCGCGACGACCTGCACTCGGTGCACCTGCAGCTGACGCTGCGCGTCATCGAGGCCAGCGACGGCGAGGAGTCGGCCCCGGCCCGCATCGCGACCTGGGAGGAGGCCGATGCGACCGCCGTGGGCCGCGCGGCGACCACCCTGGGCGAGATCTGCTCCGACGACGACGCCGACCTGGCGCGGCTCTCGGTGGGGCTGCGGATCGTGCGTGGGCTGCTGACGAGCTGACCCGTCCCGCGGCCCCGGGGGTGAGGAAACCAGGATGAAGGGTGTCGGCGGCGGCGCCTAGGATCGTCGACGATGTCAACCATTCTCGGATCCCCCAGCAGCGCCGACCAGCTCGGTCCCGACCCGGACCGGCCGCCGGCCGCCGGCGTGCACTCGCTGTGGCGCCTGCGCGGCTACCTGCGCCCCTACGTCGGCTCGCTGGCCATCATGCTGGTGGCCTCCCTGGGCGGGGTCGCGCTGGCGATCGGCATCCCGCTGGTGACCCGGGCGATCATCGACGGACCGGTGACCGACCGCGACCTGGGGGCGCTGCTGCCGCTGGCCGGCCTGGCGCTGCTGCTCGGCGTGCTCGAGGCGGTGCTGGTGTTCTGGCGCCGGTGGGTGCAGTCCAACGCCGTGCTCGGGCTCGAGACGACGATGCGGCGCGACCTCTACGCCCACCTGCAGCGCCTGCCGATGGCCTTCCACGCCCGCTGGGGCTCGGGCCAGCTGCTCTCGCGCGCGACCACCGACCTGGCGGCGATCCGCCGGTTCTCGGGCTTCGGCCTGCTCTTCCTGCTCATCAACGTCGTCCAGCTCGTGGCCACCACCGCAGTGCTGCTGCACATGTACTGGCCGCTGGGCCTGGTCGTGGCCGCCGCCGCCGTGCCGATCGTGTGGCTCTCGATGCGCTTCGAGAAGCGCTACGTCGTCATCTCGCGCCAGGTCCAGGACGAGCAGGGCGACCTGGCGACGCTGGCCGAGGAGGGCGCCGTCGGCATCCGGGTCATCAAGTCCTTCGGGCGCAGCACCCACGTCGGCGAGCTCTACGACGTCGCCGCGCGCCGCCTGCACGCCACCAGCGTCGACAAGGCACGGCTCTCGGCGAAGTTCTGGACCTTCCTCGAGGTCATCCCCAACGTGGCCGTCGTGGTCGTGCTGCTGCTCGGCGCCATCGGGGTCGGGCGCGGACAGCTCTCGATCGGTGAGCTGGTCGCCTTCATCACCCTGATGCTCAGCCTGGTCTGGCCGGTCTCCTCGCTGGGCGTGATCCTGGCGATGGCTCAGGAGGCGATGACGGCGTCGGCACGGATCCTGGAGATCTACGACACCGAGCCCGCGATCCGCAGCGGCGAGCGCGAGATCGCCGAGCCCCGCGGCCACCTGCGCCTCGAGGGCGTGCACTTCGCCTTCCCCGACGCCCTCGACGAGCCGGTGCTGCGCGGCGTCGACCTCGACGTGCGACCCGGCGAGACGATCGCCCTGGTCGGCGCCACCGGCTCGGGCAAGACGATCCTGACCGCGCTGGTGCCCCGGCTGTGGGACGTCACCGCCGGTCGGGTGCTCCTCGACGGCGTCGACGTGCGCGAGCTGCGCATCGAGCACCTGCGCAGCCTGGTCGCCACCGCCTTCGAGGACCCCACCCTGTTCTCGATGAGCGCCCGCGAGAACCTCACCCTGGGCCGTCCCGACGCCACCGAGGCCGACATCGAGGAGGCGCTCGAGATCAGCCAGGCCGGCTTCGTCCACGACCTGCCGTGGGGCCTCGACACCCGCATCGGCGAGCAGGGCATGGCGCTCTCGGGCGGCCAGCGGCAGCGCCTGGCGCTGGCCCGCGCGGTCCTGGCCCGTCCCCACGTGCTGGTGCTCGACGACACCCTGTCCGCCCTCGACGTGCACACCGAGGCGCTGGTCGAGGAGGCGCTGGGCCGGGTGCTGGCCTCCACCACCGCGATCGTCGTGGCCCACCGGGCCTCCACCGTGCAGCTCGCCGACCGCGTCGCGCTGCTCGAGGACGGCCGGATCACCCACGTGGGCGGGCACCGCGAGCTGCTGGCCACCGTGCCGGCGTACCGCGACCTGCTCGCGGGCGACGAGAGCGCGGAGGTGCCCGCATGAGCGAGCAGCCGTCGCGCTCGTGGCGCGGGGAGGCGCAGGTCGACGCCGACGAGGCCGCCGAGCGGCTGACCGCCGGCTCGCTGGGCGGCGGCGCGGGGCGCCTGCTGCGCGAGCTGCTGACGCCCTACCGCCGCGCCCTGCAGGTCCTGGTGCTGATCGTGCTGGTCGAGAACGCCGCCCGCCTGGCGATCCCCTACCTGGTCAAGGTCGGCATCGACTCGGGCATCCCGCCCATCCGTGAGCGCGACGACCTGTCCACCCTGCTGATGGTGGTCGGCGCGGTGCTGCTCGCCACGCTGACCCAGGCCGTGGCGCGCAACCGCTTCCTGGTGCGCCAGGGCGTGGTCGGCCAGGACGTCCTGCTGGCGCTGCGCCGCCGCGTCTTCGGGCACTTCCAGGCGCTGAGCCCGGCCTTCCACGACGGCTACACCTCGGGGCGGGTGATCTCGCGCCAGACCAGCGACGTCGACGCCATCCACGAGATGCTCGAGACCGGCTTCGACGGGCTGGTCACCGCGGCGCTCACGCTCGTCGGCACCGCCGGCATCCTGCTCTTCCTCGACGTGCGCCTGGGGCTGGTGGCCCTGCTGTGCGGGCCGTTCCTGGCGCTGCTGACCAACTGGTTCCGCAAGGCCTCGGCGAGCAGCTACCGGGTCACCCGCGAGAAGGTCGCGCTGGTCATCGTGCACTTCGTGGAGTCGATGGGCGGCGTGCGCGCGGTGCAGGCCTTCCGCCGCGAGGAGCGCAACCAGGCGATCTTCGACGACGTCAACGACCAGTACCGCCGCGCCAACCTCGTCGCCTTCCGCCTCGTCGCCTGGTTCATGCCCGGCATCCGGCTGATCGGCAACATCACCATCGCCGTCGTGCTGCTCTACGGCGGCTACCTGGCCTACCGCGGCGAGGTGACCGTCGGCGTGCTGGCCGCCTTCCTGCTCTACCTGCGCCAGTTCTTCGAGCCGATGATGGAGATCAGCCAGTTCTACAACACCTTCCAGTCCGCGTCGGCGGCGCTGGAGAAGCTCGCCGGCGTGCTGGAGCAGGAGCCCGACGTGCCCGAGCCGGCCCAGCCCCGCCCGCTCGAGCAGGCGGCGGGGGAGCTGCGCTTCGACGCGGTGCGCTTCGAGTACGTCGAGGGCCGCCCGGTGCTGCCCGGCCTCGACCTGGTCGTGCCCGCGGGCCAGACCGTCGCGCTGGTCGGCACCACCGGGGCCGGCAAGACCACCCTGGCCAAGCTGGCCACCCGCTTCTACGACCCGAGCGCCGGGCGGGTGCTGCTCGACGGGGTCGACGTGCGCGACCTGGCCAGCGACACCCTGCGCGACCACGTGGTGATGGTGACCCAGGAGAACTACCTGTTCTCGGGCACCATCGCCGACAACATCCGCTTCGGGCGACCCGGGGCGACGATGGACGAGGTCGTGGCCGCCACCACCGCGCTCGGCGCCCACGACTTCATCGCCGCCATGCCGCAGGGCTACGAGACCGACGTGGCCAACCAGGGCGGTCGGCTCTCGGCCGGCCAGCGGCAGCTGGTGGCCTTCGCCCGGGCCTTCCTGGCCGACCCCGCGGTGCTGATCCTCGACGAGGCGACGTCCTCGCTCGACGTGCCCTCCGAGCGGCTGGTCCAGCAGGCGCTGCACACGGTGCTGGCCGGGCGCACGGCGGTGATCATCGCGCACCGGCTCTCCACCGTGCAGATCGCCGACCGGGTGCTGGTGATGGAGCACGGGCGCGTCGTCGAGGACGGCAGCCCGCAGGAGCTCGTCGCCGCCGGCGAGGGCCGGTTCTCGGCGCTGCACGAGGCCTGGCAGGCCTCGCTGGCCTAGACGGGCGGACCCCCGCGGCGGCGTACTAGGGTCCGGGGCATGGGAGCGATCGAGACGGTCGACCTGACGATGACCTACGGCACGCTGCGGGCGGTCGACGCCGTCTCGATGCAGGTCGCCGAGGGGGAGTTCGTCGGCGTCCTGGGCCCCAACGGGGCCGGGAAGACCACGCTGCTGGAGATGGTCGAGGGGCTGCGGCGTCCCACGTCGGGCAGCGCCACCGTGCTGGGCGAGCCCGTGTGGCCGCGCAACGCCGCGCTGCTGCCGCGCATCGGCGTGCAGCTGCAGGCCTCGTCGTTCTTCGAGCGGCTCACCGCGCGCGAGCAGATCCGCACCTTCGCCGCGCTCTACTCCCGTCCCGCGCGCGAGGCCGACGACTGGCTCGAGCGGGTCGGCCTGGCCGAGAAGTCCGGCACCCGGGTCGAGGACCTCTCCGGCGGCCAGGCCCAACGGCTCTCGATCGCCTGCGCGCTGGTGCACGACCCCGACGTGCTCTTCCTCGACGAGCCCACCGCGTCGCTGGACCCGCAGGCGCGGCGCAACCTGTGGGACCTGCTCTCGGGGCTCAACGAGTCGGGTCGCACCGTCGTGCTCACCACGCACCACATGGACGAGGCGGAGGCCCTCTGCGACCGGGTGGCGATCATGGACCACGGCCGGCTCCTCGAGATGGACAGCCCGGCCGCGCTGGTGCGCGGCCTCGACGCGCCGGCCCGGATCACCGTGGCCCCCGGGCTGATCGACCGGTCCGCCGGCCGCGCCCTCGACGGGGTCGAGGACGCGGAGGAGCGGGTCGAGGGCACCGTGCTGGTCACCCGGGAGCCCGCGCGGGTGGTCAGCCGGCTCGCCGAGCTCGACCTGCTCGACGGGGTGCAGGTGCAGACCGGCACCCTCGAGGACGTCTTCTTGACCCTCACCGGGCGGGAGTACCGCGCATGAGGCAGTTCTGGGCCCTCTCCCTGGCCATCGTGCGCGGCTTCACGCGCGACAAGGCGTCGGTCTTCTTCTCGCTCGTCTTCCCGCTGATGTTCCTGGTGCTCTTCGGCGGCATCTTCGCCGACCAGAGCCGCTCCGAGCTCGACATGGTGCAGGTCGGCGACGTGCCGGTCCTCCAGGAGCTGCCCGAGGGCGCACAGGAGGCCTTCGACGACACCTTCGCCGTCACCCGCACCGACGACGTCGACGCCGCCGTCGAGCTGGTACGCAGCGGCGACGCCGACGTGGCGGTCGAGATGCGCGGCGACACCCTGGTCGCCCACATCACCCTCACCGACCAGGTCGCCGCGGCCGTCACCCGCGGCTCGCTGCAGGCCTTCGTCGACGGCACCAACGTCTCGCTGCTCGCGCAGGACGCCGGCCGCGCGCCGCCGTACGAGCTGGCCGTCGAGCAGGTCGAGGACGAGTCGCTGAGCGCCATCCAGTTCGTGACCCCCGGCCTGCTCGGCTGGGCGGTGGCGATGAGCGCGGCGTTCGGGGCCGCGGCGACGCTGCAGGGCTGGCGGCAGTCGAAGCTGCTGCGCCGACTGCAGCTGGCCCCGGTCGCGACCCGCACCGTGGTGGGCGCCCGGGTGAGCGTGACCCTGGTGATCGCGCTGGTGCAGATGGCGATCTTCCTGGGACTCGGCACGGTCCTCTTCGGGCTCAGCCTGACCGGGTCGTGGTGGATGGCGGTGCCGCTGCTGGTCACCGGGACCCTGAGCTTCATGTCGCTGGGCCTGCTGGCCGGCGCGGTCACGCGCAGCACCGAGGGCGCGGTCAACGCGGCCAACTTCGTGGTGCTGCCGATGGCCTTCCTCAGCGGCTCGTTCTTCCCGCTCGACGCGGCCCCGCAGTGGCTGCAGACGGTGTCGCAGGCGCTGCCGCTGCGCCACCTCAACGAGGGCATGCTCGACGTGATGGTGCGCGGCGAGGGCCCCTCCGCCGCGCTCGCACCGATCGGGGTGCTGGCACTCTTCGCCGTGGTCGTCACGCTCGTGGCGGCCCGTCTCTTCCGATGGGAGCGTGCATGAACCTGCTGAGCACCCCGCTGGCCCGCCTCGAGCGGCTGGCACGGCCCCTCACCGGGCGCCCGAGCCCGTTGCGTGACGCGCACGTGGTGGTCACCGGGGCCTCCTCGGGCATCGGCGAGGCCACGGCGTACGCCGCCGCGGCCGCCGGCGCCCACGTGCTGCTCGTGGCGCGCCGCGCCGACGAGCTCGAGCGCGTGGCGGAGCGGGTGCGCGAGCAGGGCGGGCGCGCCACGACCTACCCCTGCGACCTCACCGACGGCCCGGCCGTCGACGCGCTGGCCGCGCGGCTGCTCGACGAGCACGGCCACGTCGACCACCTGGTCAACAACGCCGGGCGCTCGATCCGGCGCTCACTGGCCCTGAGCGGCGGGCGCTTCCACGACGTGGAGCGCACGATGGCGATCAACTTCCTGGCCCCGGTGCGCCTGACCATGGGTCTGCTGCCCTCGATGCGCGAGCGCGGGTCGGGGCACGTGGTCAACATCGTGACGTGGGGCGTGCAGCTCAAGGCGCCGAAGTTCTCGGCCTACATCGCCTCCAAGACCGCCCTCGACGCCTGGAGCCGGGTCGCGGGCCGTGAGACCTGGGCCGACGGGGTCACCTTCACCTCGATGCGCTTCGGGCTGGTCGAGACGGCGATGACCGCACCCACCGAGGCCTACGCCGGGCGGGGCGCGAGCCCCGAGCAAGCCGCCGCACGCGTCGTACGCGCGATGGAGGAGCGGCCGGTGCTGGTCAGCACGCTGGCCGGCAACGTCGGTGAGGTGCTCAACCTGCTCGCGCCCCGGCTCACCGACGTGCTGTTCGCCCGCGCCGACCGGACCTTCGCCGACTCCGCCGCCGCCCGCAGCACCGACCCCGCCCCCACCGCCCCCGCGAAGGTTCATCGGGTACCCGACGAACCTGTCGCCACCTGACCGAAGGTCCAGCCAGGCAGCGGGAGGTTCATCGGCCGGCCGATGAATCTCTCGTGGCTCAGCTGGCCTTCTTGGCCGCCGACTTCTTCGAGGTCGACTTCTTGGCCGCGGTCTTCTTGGCGGGAGCCTTCTTCGAGGTCGTCTTCTTGGCGGTGCTCTTCTTCGCGGCCGCCTTCTTGGCGGGGGCCTTCTTGGTGGTGCTCCGGCCGGACCCCGACTTCTTCTCGCCCTCGCCCTCGTCCTCGGCGGAGTCCTCGTCGGAGTCCGCGTCGTCCTCGTCGCTCTCGCGGCGCCCCGACTTGGCGGCGTCGACCGAGCGCTGCAGGGCCGCCAGCAGGTCGACCACCTCGCCGGAGGACTTGGTCGAGGTGGGGGTGCGCTTCATCTCGCCGCCCTCGATCTTGGTCTTGACCATCATCTCGACGGCCGCGGCGTAGTCGTCCTCGAACTCGGCGGCGTCGAAGTCGCCGGCGAGGGTGTCGACGAGCATCGTGGCCATCTTGACCTCGGCGTCCTTGACCTCGCCGGTCTCGACCGAGAAGTCGGGGGTGCGGATCTCGTCGGGCCACATCATCGTCTGCAGCACGATCACGTCGTCGCGCACCCGCAGCACCGCGATGGTGGTGCGCTGGCGCAGCGCGACCGTGACCACGGCCATCCGGTCGGCGTCGACCAGCGCCTGGCGCAGCAGCGCGTAGGGCTTGGCGCCGGACTTCTCCGGCTCGAGGTAGTAGCTCTTCTCGAAGAGCATCGGGTCGATCTGCTCGGAGGGCACGAACTTCTCGACCGCGATCTCGCGCGACGACGTCGACGGCAGCTCGGCCATGTCGTCGTCGGTGAGGATGACCATCTCGCCGTCCTCGGTCTCGTAGCCCTTGGCGATGTCGGCGTAGGGCACCTCCTCGCCGTCGATCGAGCAGACCCGCTGGTAGCGGATGCGACCGCCGTCCTTCGCGTGCACCTGGCGGAAGGACACGTCGTGCGACTCGGTCGCCGAGTAGAGCTTGACCGGCACGCTGACCAGCCCGAAGGACACCGCACCCTTCCAGATCGCGCGCATCACGAGCCTCCCTGTCGACGTGCGCCCGCCCGGGCGCCCCACCAGTGTGACGGGTGGGACGCCCGCTCGTCATCGCCCGGGTGGGCGCGGTCGGCGACCGGCTCGGGCAGGATGGGCGCGTGCCACCGCCGCGCCCGATGCTCGCGACCAAGGCCAGCAGCCTGCCCACCGGCCCGGAGTGGACGCACGAGGTGAAGTGGGACGGCGTGCGCATCCTCGCCGACCTGTCCGCCACGCACGGCGGCCCCGCCCGGCTGTGGAGCCGCAACGCCAACGAGGTCGGCGTCGCGTGGCCCGACGTGGTCGACAGCCAGGTCGGCGCGCGCGACCTGCTCGTCGACGGCGAGGTGATCGTGCTCAACGAGGCGGGGGTGCCCGACTTCCGGGTGCTCCAGGAGCGCCTGCACGTACGCCGCGCGAGCACCGCCGAGCGGCTGGCCGGCTCGCTGCCGGCGACGTTCATGGTCTTCGACCTGCTGCGTCTCGACGGCACCGATCTCACCGACCTGCCGTTGCACGAGCGGCGCGCCCGGCTCGCCGACCTCGACCTGGGCCGCTGGCAGGTGCCGGCGGCGTACGACGACGGGGCGATGCTGCACGCCGCGACCCTCGAGCAGGGGCTCGAGGGCGTCGTGAGCAAGCGCCTCGCCTCGCGCTACACCTTCGAGCAGCGCAGCCCGCACTGGCTCAAGCTCGCCCACCGGCACCGCCGCTCCTACGTGGTCGGCGGCTGGCGCCCGCAGGAGGGCAGCAGCGACCGGCTGGCCGCGCTGCTGGTGGGGGAGCCGACGCCCGACGGCCTCGCCTACCGCGGCCGGGTGGGCAGCGGCATCGGCGGCCGGGTCTCGCGCCGGCTCACCGAGCTGGTCGCGGGCCTGGCCCGCGCCACCAGCCCGTTCGCTGACGAGGTGCCCGCCGTCGACGCCCGCGGCACGCACTGGCTCGAGCCGGTGCTGGTCGTCGACGTCGACACCCACGGCACCGGCCACGCCCGGCTGCGCCAGCCGTCGTACCGCGGCCTGCGCGACGACCTGTCGCCCGACGACCTGCGGGACCAGTCGTGAGGGGGCCTCGCTGATGGCCGGCGAGGAGCTGCTCGTCGACGTCGAGGGCCGCACCCTGCGCATCAGCAACCTCGACAAGGTGATGTACCCCGCCACCGGCACCACCAAGGGCGAGGTGCTGCAGTACTACGCCCGCATCGCGCCGACGCTGCTGCCGCACCTGGCCGACCGGGCGGTGACCCGGATCCGCTGGCCGCACGGCACCGGGGGGAGCAGCTTCTTCGAGAAGAACGCGCCGGGCGGCACGCCGTCGTGGGTGCGCACCGTCTCGGTGCCCACCACTGGCAGCCGCGGCGAGTCGCGGCACGGCGACCGCCTGGTCTTCCCGGTCGTCGATGACCTGGCGACGCTGACCTGGCTGGCGAACCTCGCGGCCCTCGAGCTGCACGTGCACCAGTGGCGGGTGGGCCGCAACGGGCGGCCCCGCAACGCCGACCGCATCGTCATCGACCTCGATCCCGGCGACCCGGCCGGCCTGCACGAGTGCTGCCAGGTGGCGCTGCTGGTGCGCGAGCGGCTCGCCGAGCGCGGGCTCGAGGCCCGCCCGGTGACCAGCGGCAGCAAGGGCCTGCACCTCTACGCCACCCTGCCGCGACGGCTGGCGCCGGCTGACTCGACCGAGCTGGCCAAGCAGGTGGCCGAGGAGCTGTCGGCGGCCCACCCGCGCCGGGTCACCGCCACGATGACCAAGGCACGGCGCGGCGGCAAGGTCTTCCTCGACTGGTCGCAGAACGCCGGCTCGAAGACCACCATCACGCCCTACTCGCTGCGCGGGCGAGAGCGTCCGTACGTCGCCGCGCCGGTGTCGTGGAGCGAGGTCGAGGCCGGCGCGGAGGATCCCCTGGGCCTCGAGCAGCTGCGCTTCGAGGAGGTCGTGGAGCGGGTCGAGGAGCGCGGCGATCTGTTCCCCGACCCGTCCTGAGCGTCCTGCCGGCCGCCGCGGAGCGGGGTGTTACCCAACCGTGCACACGTCGTGGTGTCGGCGTGGTGGCGACGTGGCCGCGCCGTGCGCGCGGAGACCTACGGTCGAGGAGGACCGGCGCTCGTCCGGCCCGAGACCAGGGGAGGACCCGCCATGACCTCGATCCAGCTCTCACGGCACGGCCAACCGCAGCTGCCGAGCCTGAGCAGCTCGCAGCTGCGCTCCGGCGGCGTCGTCGCGGTCGTGCTCCTGGTGCTGGCGGGCACGGTGTGGCTCAGCGGCATCCCGCTGCGCGCCGCCGACGTCGACTCGGGGGCCGGGATGTCGCTCAGCGCGGGGGAGCAGGGCACCACCCTGAGCATCACCAGCCTCGACGCCGGCGCCAGCGCCAGCCGCACCGTGACGATCCGCAACCCCGAGGGCTCCGACGTGCGCCTGGCCCTGGTCGAGAACGCCGCCCCCACCACCGCCGCGGGAGGGGCGCTGGTGCTGCGGATCGAGCACGACGAGCGGACCGTCTACGAGGGTCCTTTCGGCGCCATGGCCGACGTGAGCCAGGACGTGGGCTGGGTGGCGGCACGCGGCGAGAGCACGTTCACCTTCACCGTCTCGCTCCCTGCGGAGGCGGTGCCGTTCTCGGCAGGTGGACAGCCCGCCACCGCCAGCTACGCCTGGGAGACCACGCCCTGAGCGGGGCCGGGCAGCAGTGCGCAGACGATCAACTGGGGCGTTGGGCCCGCGCCGGCATGCCCGTGCCCCTATGCTTCGAGACATGGGTCAGCGCGTGTTGGTGGTCGAGGACGAGGAAGACATCGCCTTCCCCCTCGTGCGCACCCTCGAGCGCGAGGGCTACGAGGTCTCCTGGGTCGACAGCGGGCAGCGTGCCCTCGACGACCTGAGCGGCATCCCCGCCGACGTGGTGATCCTCGACCTGGGGCTGCCCGACATGGACGGCCTCGAGGTCTGCCGACGGGCCCGCGAGGCCGGCTACGAGGGCGCCATCATGATCGTGACCGCCCGCGCCGGCGAGCTCGACCGTGTCGTGGGGCTCGACTACGGCGCCGACGACTACCTGGCCAAGCCGTTCGGGCTGGCCGAGCTGCAGGCCCGGGTCCGGGCGCTGCTGCGCCGCACCGCGAGCGGCTTCGCGGCCGGCTCCGAGGTCGACCCGCACGGGCTGCGCATCGACGTGGCGGCGCGACGGGTCCACTCCGGCGATCGCGAGGTGCCCCTGACGGGCAAGGAGTTCGAGGTGCTCAACATCCTCGCCTCGCAGCGCGACAAGGTCGTGGCCCGCAGCCGGCTGATGGCCGACGTGTGGGACGAGAACTGGTACGGCTCCACCAAGACCCTCGACGTGACCATCGGCCGGCTGCGCCAGAAGCTCGAGGGCGTCGGCGTCACCGACAAGATCGTGGCCGTGCGCGGTGTCGGCTTCCGGCTCGAGGGCCCCGCCCCGCGCCCCGCCTCCTCGTCGACCACGTCCTCCGCAGCCGACGGCTGATCCGGTGGCCAGTCCCGAGCGCGAGCGCGACGCGGCCGCCCCGCGGCGCGAGGTGTTGACCTGGCTCACCGACATGGACGGCGTCCTCGTGCACGAAGAGGTGCCGATCCCCGGCGCCCAGGAGTTCATCGAGGCCCTGCAGCGCTCCGGGCTCGGTTTCATGGTGCTGACCAACAACTCCATCTACACCCCGCGCGACCTGCGCGCCCGGCTGCTGGGCAGCGGCATCGACGTGCCCGAGTCGGCCATCTGGACCTCGGCCCTGGCCACGGCGCAGTTCCTGCACGACCAGCGCCCCGGCGGATCGGCGTACGTCGTCGGCGAGACGGGGCTGACCACCGCGATGCACGACGCGGGCTACGTGATGACCGACCGCGACCCCGACTACGTGGTGCTCGGCGAGACCCGCACCTACTCCTTCGAGGCGATCACCCGCGCGATCCGACTGATCGACGGCGGGGCGCGCTTCATCGCCACCAACCCCGACCCCAGCGGCCCCAGCCAGGACGGCAAGCTGCCGGCCACCGGCGCGGTCGCCTCGCTGATCACCACCGCGACCGGCCGGGCCCCCTACTACGTCGGCAAGCCGAACTCGTTGATGATGCGCAGCGCACTGAACCGCATCGACGCCCACTCCGAGACCACCGTGATGGTGGGCGACCGGATGGACACCGACATCATCGCCGGCCTCGAGGCGGGGCTGCGCACGGTGCTGGTCACCAGCGGGTCGACGCCACCCGAGCAGGTCGGCACCTTCCCCTACCGGCCCACCGTGGTGCACGAGTCGGTGGCCGACCTGGTCGACCTCGTCGAGCAGTGGGCCCACGCAGACCCGGAACCGCCCCGCGGCCCGGCCGGGCAGTAGTCTCCGCGCATGCCGTCCGGCCCACCTGCCGCGAGGCGCCAGCGACTCTTCCTCGTCGTCGCCGCCGTGGTCGCCGCTGCGCTCTTCGTGCTCTTCTGGGCCCTCCTGGCCTCCCCTCTGCCCGCCACGACGCGCGGCGACGTCAGCGCGCTGGGCCTGCTCGTGGCCGGCCTCCTGGCCACCGCGAGCACCGCCAACCGGGCGCGCTGGTCGAGCGGTGGCCGGAGGCGGGCGTGGCGGCTGCTGTCGCTGGCCGGGCTGACCGCGCTGGCCGGCAACGTCGCCTCGGCCCTGCTGCGCGCCCCGGGGAGCGAGGGGACCGCGCCCGTCGGTGACGTCGCCATCGCCGTGGCGCTGCTGCTCTCGATCGCCAGCCTGGCCACCTTCACCCAGGTCACCCGCAGCCGGGTCGACCTGGCGGTGATGGCCCTCGACGGACTGATCCTCGGCGCCGCGGTGCTGATGATCGCCGCCAGCCTCGTCTACGACGAGCTGCTCGCCTCGGGCAACAACGTCTCGCTGCTGGCCGGCGCGGTGATCCCGATCCTCGACGTCGTGCTGGCGACCGTCGCCCTGATCCTGCTGCGCCGCACCCGCGGCCCCGACCGGGTCGCCCTGGGGCTCGTCGCGGCCGGCTTCATCGTCTACACGATGACCGACCTCGGGTACGCCGTGCGCGTGGCCGCGGGCACCTTCGAGTTCGGCTCGCTGCTCGACCTGGGCTGGATCTCGGGCTACCTCCTGCTCGCCCTGGCCGCCTGGTGGCCGACCCGGGTCAGCGACGTGACGCGCGAGGACGGCGTCGCGGGCGCGGAGGACTGGGACACCGCGGTGGTCTTCGGCGTGCTCCTGGTCGCCACCATGGTCGAGGTGATGGGCAACGGTGCCGGCGGCCTGCTCAGCATCGAGACCCTCTTGTGGTTCCTGCTGATCGGGGGAGCGGGGATGCGGCAGGGACTGATCGCGCGGGACAACCGCGACCTGCGCCGCAACCTGGAGGAGCAGGTGCGCGAGCGCACCGCCGACCTGGGCCAGATGGCGCGCGAGACCGAGGTGCTGCTCTCCTCGGTCGCCGACGGCATCTACGGGGTCGACCTCGACGGCCGGGTCACCTTCGTCAACCCGTCCGGCGCCCAGATGCTCGGCTACGCGGTCGACGACCTGGCCGGCCAGCTCGCCCACGACGTCTTCCACGCCCCGGACGAGGACGGGCACCCCTACCCGGCCCAGGACTGCTACATCGCCGACGCGGTGCTCCTGCGCCGGGTCAGCAACGGCGAGGAGGACCGCTACGTCCGCGCCGACGGTGCGCTCTTCCCCGTGGAGATCACCGCGAGCCCGCTGGTCGACGACGACACCGGCGAGGTCCGCGGTGGGGTGGTCGTCTTCCGCGACATCACCTCCCGGCAGGAGGTCGAGCGGGTCAAGAACGAGTTCCTCTCGGTGGTCAGCCACGAGCTGCGCACCCCGCTCACCTCGATCCGCGGCTCGCTCGGCCTGCTCTCGGGCGGTGTGATGGGGGACCTGCCCGAGCAGGCCGCGTCGATGGTCGACCGCGCCCTGATGAGCTCGGAGCGGCTGACGCGGATGATCAACGACATCCTCGACCTCGAGCGCATCGAGTCGGGCACGCTGGCCCTGGAGGTCCAGCCCCACGACGTCGACGACCTGCTGGCGATCGCCGACCGGGAGATGGAGGGGCTGGCGACGAGCCGAGACGTCCGGCTGGTGCGCCACGTCGACTGCCCGGCGCGGGTGCTGGCCGACCACGACCGGATCGTGCAGTCGCTGACCAACCTGATCGGCAACGCCGTCAAGTTCTCCCCGCCGGGCTCCGTCGTCGAGCTCGACGCCCGCCTGGTCGACGGCGACGTCGAGATCCAGGTGCGCGACCGGGGACGCGGCATCCCTGCCGAACGGCTCGACACCATCTTCGACCGCTTCGTGCAGGTCGACTCCTCCGACATGCGACGCGAGGGCGGCTCGGGCCTGGGGCTTGCGATCTGCCGCGGGATCGTCGAGCGGCACGGCGGCCGCGTGTGGCTGGAGAGCGAGGTCGGCGTCGGCACGACGGCCCACCTGTGCCTACGAGCGGCGCCGGAGGTCGCCCCGTTGACGGGACCCTCCGCGACCTCGCGGTGAAGGTCAAGGAACAATCGGGCGTCGTCCACCCGGCGGCGGCGTCCGCTCCGCCGGGCTTCCCTGCATCGGAGGCCACGTTGGTACCCGCACCGTCCCTCGACAGCCCCGCCTCGGCGGCGGGCCCCCGCATCACCGTGCGCACCGGCAGCGGCACCGGCCGCACCCGGCTCTCGGCCTTCGACGCGGCGCTGCGCGAGGCCGGCGTGGCCGACCTCAACCTGATCACCCTCTCCTCGGTCGTGCCGCCGGGCAGCACCGTCGTGGAGTCGCACGAGCCGCTCGAGCACCAGCACGGCGACCGGCTCTGGTGCGTGCTCGCCTCGGCCGGGGCCGAGCAGCACGGCGAGGTCGTCTGGGCGGGGCTCGGCTGGGCCCGGGACACCCGGACGGGAGCGGGTGTCTTCGTGGAGCACCACAGCGGCAGCGAGGAGGCCCTGCGCACCCAGATCACGCTCAGCCTCGAGGACCTGTGCGCCTCGCGCGGCTGGAGCCAGGTCGAGAGCAGCACCGTCGTGGCCACCGCGGAGTGTGTCGACGACCCGGTCTGCGCGCTCGCCGTGGCCGCCTACGAGGTGCAGGGGTGGACGAGCGGTGCCTGAGCGGACCCTGGACGGGCTGAGCATCACCATCGACGTCGAGGGGGCTCTCGACCCCGACGTCGTGGAGCGCTTCCACGCCCTCTACGCCGAGACCTTCGCGCCGATGGCCACACGGGCCGTGGCCCGCCAGGTGCTGCACCGCGAGGAGTTCGTCGAGGAGATGAGCGACCCACGGGTCATGAAGTACGTCGCCCGCGACCCCGCGGGCGACGTGGTCGGCCTGACCACCCTGACCCGCGACCTCGAGACGGTGCCGTGGATCAGCCCGGAGTACTTCGCCGCGCACTACCCCGAGCACACGGCCCGCAACGCGGTGTTCTACCTGGGATTCACCCTGGTCGCCCCGCGGCACCAGCGCACCCACGTCTTCCAGTCGATGATCGAGCAGATCATCGCGCGGGTCCTCGAGGACCGGGGGGTCTGCGGGTGGGACGTGTGCGCCTACAACGAGGAGGTGCTGGGCTTCTCCACGATGATCGGCGAGCTGCTGCACTCCCACGCCGACTGCACGGTCGAGCAGGTCGACGCCCAGACCTACTCCGTCGTGGAGATGCACGGCCCGCCGCCGGCCTGAGCCACCCGGACGGGTGCCCCACGGATGCCGGATCGGGTGCCCGCGCCGGTATCCTCTCCACCAGCAGCCGCCCTGGGACTGCGCCCCGTCGAGAGGAAACGATGCCGACCGTGCTGGTGGTGGACGACGACGACGACGTCCGCATGGTCACGTGCCTCTCGCTCACCAAGGTGGGCGGCTGGGACGTGCTCGAGGCCTCCCGCGGCCGCGAGGCGATCGACGTGGCCCGCGATGCCCGCCCCGACGCGATCCTGCTCGACCTGATGATGCCGGACATGGACGGCATCACGACCTTCGGGCTGCTCCAGGACGACCCCGCGACGCGTGGCATCCCTGTCGTGCTGCTCACCGCCAAGAGCCACGTCGGGCCGAACCAGCCCTGGGACGGCCTCGCCGTGTCCGGCGTGCTGGCCAAGCCCTTCAGCCCGATGGAGCTGCCGCGCGACGTCGCGGCGCTGCTGGGCTGGGAGACCCGCTAGCTGTGATGCCCAGGCACGTTGGTCGAGATCGTGTGACGACACGGTCTGATCTGTAGATGGACGAAGGCCTCCCCGGTGTGGAGTGGAGCTGTCTAGAAACCGCTCCGCCACCAAGGAGGCCTTCGTGTCCCACGCTACCCACTCCAATGCAGCCCTGACCCCTCGCGCCCGCCTCCGACTCGCACGCCTGGTCGTTGAGCACGGTTGGCCGCCAGCTCGAGCGGCCGAGCGCTACGACGTGTCCTGGCGCACCGCGAAGAAGTGGGCTGATCGGTACCGGGCCGAAGGCCCGGCCGGGATGCACGACCGCTCCTCGGCCCCACGCCACCAGCCGAACCGGACCCCGGCACCGGTGGTGCGCAAGATCGTGCACCTGCGCTGGAAACAGCGACTCGGCCCGGTCGAGATCGCCGATCGGCTCGGCATGGCTTCCTCGACGGTGCACGCGGTCCTCGTGCGGTGCCGGATCAATCGCCTCACCCACGTCGACCGGGCCACCGGTGAACCGATCCGTCGCTACGAGCACGAGAAACCTGGCGATCTGCTCCACGTGGACGTGAAGAAGCTCGGGCGGGTCCCCGACGGCGGGGGCTGGCGCTACGTCGGTCGTCAGCAGGGACTGAAGAACCGATCAGCAACCACGCTGCGAACGGGCGGTGCCAAGAACAAGTACCACCAACCACTCATCGGGACCTGCTACCTGCACACCGTCATCGACGACCACTCCCGCGTCGCCTACGTCGAGGCCCACGACGACGAAACCAAGGAAACCGCGACCGAGGTCCTCAAGAACGCCGTGGCCTGGTTTGCCGACCGCGGCGTCACCGTCCAGCGCGTGCTGTCCGACAACGGCAGCTGCTACAAGTCGCACCTGTGGCGTGAGACCTGCGCCGACCTGGGGATCACGCCGAAGAAGACCCGGCCCTACCGGCCGCAGACGAACGGGAAGATCGAACGCTTCCACCGCACCCTGGCCGAGGGCTGGGCGTTCAAGAAGTTCTACAACTCCGAGTCAGCCCGGCTCGCGGCTCTGCCAGGATGGATCCACGAGTACAACCACCACCGGCCCCACTCAGCAATCAGCAAGGCAGCCCCCATCACCAGGTTGGACAACCTGGCTGGGCATCACAGCTAGCCGCGGTCGCGCCCGGGCCGCACCGGCCCCGCCTCCCGCCGTACGACGGCCAGCACCGCCCGGGCCAGCGACGCGGACAGCTCGGCCGGGCCCACCGGTGCCGGTGAGACCTGCTCGTCCTCGAAGAGCGCCCGGGTCGCCCCGAGGCCGAAGAGCAGCCGCCACGCGGCCTCGGCGTCGCCGGCCCGGGCCCCGAAGCGCTCGCCCAGCCACCGGGTGACCCCCGCCCCGACGCGGTGCGTGAAGGCGGTGCTGAGCGCCTCGGCCTCCACCGAGCCGGCCCGGCCCACCAGGAAGGCCCGCATGGCCGCCCGGTGCCGCCCGAAGATGTCGACGGCGGCGGCGGCCAGCAGGCCCACGGCGCGCTCGTCGTCGACCTCCTCGTCGGCGCGGGCGAAGGCCGCACCGGTCTCGGCCTCGATCGCACCGAGCGCTCGGGTCTGGGCCGCGAGCATCAGGCCGTGGCGGTCGCCGAAGCGGTGGTAGAGCGAGCCGTTGGACGTGCCGGCCGCCCTGGCCACCGCGGCCACGGTGACCGCACCCTCGCCGCCGTCCTCGAGCAGGCGCAGCGTCGCGTCGAGCATCCGCTCGGCCGACGACTCGCTGCGGGACTGGAGGGGGGCGCGCATGCCGGGAGCCTAGCCACAATGGAGCAGGTGCTCTAGTTTTGGGCCATGAGGTCGTTCACGTGGCGGGGCAAGAGGTTCGGCGGGGTCCCGCGTGACCACTGGCAGCGGGTCAACGAGGCGCTCGACCCCGAGAGCGACTTCGTGGAGATCTACCGCAACGCGGTGGTGCACGAGTTCCCCTGGGACATGAACCAGGCGCTGTCCTTCGCGCTCTTCCGCACCTATGCCGTGCCCGGCATCGGTGCGCTGCTCGCCCGCACCGGCGCGTTCACCGAGCAGGTGCAGCGCCGCTACGACGACACGGCGCTGCTGCTCGAGCAGCCCTCGCTGAAAGGCTTCGACCACCCCGACGCCCGGGCGGCGATCCGCCGGGTCAACCAGATGCACCGCGCCTACGACATCCCCGACCACGAGTTCCGCTACGTGCTGTCCACCTTCGTGGTGGTGCCCAAGCGCTGGCTCGACGACTACGGCAAGCGCCCCCTGACCGCCACCGAGCTGCGCGCCTCGGTGAACTACTACCGCACCCTGGGTCGGCACATGGCGATCCCGGATGTGCCCGAGACCTACGAGGGCTTCGCGAGGCTGATGGACGACTACGAGGCGGAGCACTTCGGGCCCGACGAGGGTGGACGCGCGGTCGCCGCGTCGACGCTGGCGCTGATGCTCACCTTCCAGCCCTCGTTCGCCGCCCGCGGCGTCGAGGTCTTCTCGCGAGCCCTGATGGACCCGCCCCTGCGCGAGGCCCTGGGGTACGACGCGCCCCCGGGCGCGGTCGAGCGTGCCTCGCGGGCGGCGCTGCGGGCCCGGGGACGGCTGCTGCGGCTCTTCCCCGCGCGGCTCAGCGCCCAGACGGTCGCCGACCTGCCGTGGGTGCGCTCCTACCCCGACGGCTTCGACATCGAGCAGCTCGGCACCTTCCCGACGCCGGGGGTGGCCGGCTGTCCGGTCAGGCACGCTCCTGGGCCAGCAGCTCCCGCACCCGGGGGATGACCTCGGTGCCGTAGAGCCGGATCGACTCCAGGCGCTGCGCGTGCGGCAGCGCGCCGACGGCGTACTTCATCTGGAAGCGCGAGAGGCCCAGGGTCCGCACCGCCCGGACGATCTTGCGGGCCACGGTCTCGGGGGAGCCGACGAAGAGCGCCCCCTGCTCGCCGGCGCCCTGGTCGAACGCCTCGCGGGTGTAGGGGCCCCAGCCGCGCTCGCGACCGATGCGGGTGAAGGCGGCCGCCTGGTGCGGGAACATCTGCTCCCGCGCCTGCTCGTCGGTGGCGGCGACGTGGCCGGGGGAGTGCATGCCGATCGGCAGCTCGGGGCGCTCGTACTCGACCAGGGCGCGCCGGTAGAGGTCGGCGAGCTGGGTGAAGCCGGCCGGTGATCCGCCGATGACCGCCAGCACCAGCGGCATGCCGTACGCCGCGGCGCGCACCACCGACTGGGGCGTGCCGCCGACCGCGATCCAGGCGGGCAGCAGGCCGGCCTCGGTGCGCGGGTGCACGACCTGGTCGCGCAGCGGCGGGCGGATCGTGCCCGACCAGGTGACCGGCTGCTCGGACTGGACGGCGGCGAAGAGGTCGAGCTTCTCGTGGAAGAGCACCTCGTAGTCGGACAGGTCGTGGCCGAAGAGCGCGAAGGACTCGGTGAACGAGCCACGCCCCAGCTGCACCTCGGCACGTCCCCCGCTGATGGCGGCGAGGGTGGAGAAGCGCTGGAAGACCCGGATGGGGTCGTCCGAGGAGAGCACCGTCACGCCGGTGCCCAGCCGCAGCCGCGAGGTCTGCCCGGCGATCGCGGCGAGCACCACGTCTGGCGCGGCGATGGCGTAGTCGTCGCGGTGGTGCTCGCCGAGCCCGAGGTAGTCGACCCCGACCTGGTCGGCGAGGACTCCTTCGGCGACGACCTGGCGGATGGCCTCGGCCTCGTGCACGGGTCGCCCGTCGGGTCCGAGCTCGAGGTCGCCGAAGGTGTCGAGCCCGAAGGTCGGGTGCTCCGGTGTGCCCAGGCGCAGCAGGGCGTCGGGCAGGGCGGCGGGAGGGGTGCTCACGCCCCGAGCCTACGAGGGGGTCTGTACCGGTCGTTGACATGAGTAAAGGCTGTGGCTACGGTCACGTCATGAGACCTGAATCACCTGTCAGGTTTGACGACGAAGGAGAAGTCATGACGCAGCGCACCCCGGCCCGAACGGGCGGACGACGCTCCCTGGCGGTGGCCGCAGCAGCGGTCGTCGGCGTGCTGGGCCTCAGTGCCTGCGCGCCCGACAGCGGTTCCGCCTCCTCGGGCGAGGACGGTGACGGCGCGGCCGTCCCGGTCTCGATCATCTACTCGCAGAGCGGCCCGCTCGCGGCGTACGGCGAGGCCTACCGCAACGGCCTCGAGGCCGGCATCGACTACGCCACCGACGGCTCCGGCGAGGTGGACGGTCGCGAGATCGAGCTCGACTTCGCCGACGACGCCGGCGACCCCGCCAAGGCGGTCGGCCTGGCCAAGGACGCCATCGGCTCCGGCACCCAGATCATCGCGGGCACCGTCTCCTCGGGCGTGGCTCTCTCGCTGGCCGAGCAGGCCGAGCAGAACGAGGTGCTCTACATCTCCGGCCCCGCCGCGGCCGACGCCGTGACCGGCATCAACCGCTACACCTTCCGCTCGGGTCGCCAGACCTACCAGGACGTCGCCACCGCGGGCTCGCTGATCGGCGACCTCGAGGGCAAGGACGTCGTGGTCTTCGCCCAGGACAACGCCTTCGGCCAGGGCAACGTGGCCGGTGTCGAGGCCGTCCTCGGCGGCGGCGGCGCCACCGTCGAGCCGGTGCTCGTGCCCGAGGACGCCACCGAGTTCACCCCCTTCGCCCGGCGCATCCTCGACGCCGACCCCGACCTGGTCTTCGTGGCCTGGGCCGGTGACACCACCAGCGCCATGTGGCAGTCCCTGGACCAGCAGCAGGTCTTCGACGAGGTGCCGGTGACCACCGGTCTCGGCGACATCGCCAGCTACGGCGCCTACGGCGCGGCCAGCGAGCAGATCACCTTCCTCTCGCACTACTTCGCCGGCGCCCCCGACAACGACGTCAACGCCGCGATGGTGGAGGCGCTCGAGGAGGCCGGCGCCGAGGCCGACCTGTTCTCGCCCGACGGCTTCGTGGCCGGGCAGATGATCGTGCACGCCATCGAGGAGGGCGGCGGCGACGACGTCGACGCGATGATCGAGGCGCTCGAGGGCTGGGAGTTCGAGGGCCCCAAGGGCACCACCACGGTGCGCGCCGAGGACCACGCGCTGATCCAGCCGATGTTCGCGGCGACGCTGGCCGAGGAGGGCGGGTCGTTCGTGCCCGAGCTCGCCGACCAGGTCGAGCCCGACGCCGTCGCACCCCCGGTCGCGACCTCGTGAGCCAGCCCGGCCCGGTCCTCGCGGTGCACGACCTGCACCTGAGCATCGGCGGCGCGGTGATCATCGACGGGGTCTCCCTCTCGGTGCCGCGCGGCGAGATGCTCGGGGTGATCGGCCCCAACGGTGCGGGCAAGACGACGCTGTTCAACCTGCTGTCGGGCGTCATGCGCCCGACGGCGGGCACGGTGCACCTCGCCGGCGACGACGTCACCGCCCGCTCGGTCGACGCCCGGGCCCGGGCCGGGCTGGGCCGCACGTTCCAGACCTCGAGCCTCTTCGACGGGCTCACCGCGCTCGAGAACGTGCGACTGGCCGCCCAGGCGGCCCTCGGCGGCGCGCTGAGCCTGGTCCGCTTCCCCGGTCGCGGCGGTGCCGCCACCGAGCGGGCGCGCGACCGGCTCGACCAGGTGGGCCTGGCCCACCACGAGCAGACCGTCGCCGGGGGCCTGGCCCACGGCGACAAGCGCAAGCTGGAGATCGCCATGCTGCTGGCCAGCGACCCCCACGTGATCCTGCTCGACGAGCCGATGGCCGGGGTCGGCAGCGCCGACGTCGAGGGCCTGATGGACCTCATCCGCACGGTGCACCGCGAGCACGGCACCACCGTGCTGATGGTCGAGCACCACATGGACGTCGTCCTCGGTCTGGTCGACCGGCTCGCGGTGATGCACCACGGCCAGCTGCTGGCCTGCGACTCCCCGGAGGCCGTGATGGCCGACCCCACCGTCCAGAGCGCCTACCTCGGAGCGAGCGCATGAACCAGTCGGGACCCGTCCTGCGGGTGCGCGGCCTCTCGGCCCGCATCGGTCAGCAGCAGGTCGTCGAGGACGTCACCCTCGAGGTGCCCGCCCAGGGCGTCACCGCCCTGCTCGGCCGCAACGGCGTCGGCAAGACCAGCACCATCAAGGCGGTGCTCGGCCTCGTCGAGCGCAGCGGTGTCGTCGAGCTCGACGGCGAGCGCATCGACACCCTGCCCACGCACCGCATCGTGCAGCGCGGCGTCGGCTACGTCCCCGAGGACCGCGAGGTCTTCGGCTCCCTCAGCGTCGAGGAGAACCTGCGCCTGGCCGAGCGCAGCGCGAACCCGCGCCGCGAGCTGGTCGCCGACCTGTTCCCCGACATCATCGCGCGGGGCCAGCAGGCCGCCGGCACCCTGTCGGGCGGGCAGCAGCAGATGGTCGCGCTCGCCCGCGCCCTGCTCAACGACAACCGGCTGCTGCTGGTCGACGAGCCCACCAAGGGCCTCTCGCCCAAGCTGGTCGGCGAGGTCACCGAGGCGCTCGAGCGCGCCGCCCAGGTCGTGCCCATCCTGCTCGTCGAGCAGAACCTCGTCGTGGCCCGCCGCCTGGCCGACCGCGCCGTGGTGATGGCCGACGGCCGCGTCGTGCACACCGGCGACGCCGCCGAGCTGTTCGACGACGAGCAGCGGGTCGTCAGCCTCCTCGGCGTCGGCTCCACCAGCTCGAGCAGCTCCGCCCATGACTCCGGCAGCCACCCCGACCCGTCCACCCACAGCCAGGAGGTCCGCTCGTGAGCACCGTCGTGCTGCTGCTCGCCACCGGCCTGGGCCTGGGGGCGCTGTACTTCCTCGTCGCCTCGGGCCTCTCGCTCATCTACGGCCTGATGGGCGTGCTCAACTTCGCCCACGGCTCCTTCCTGACCCTGGGCGCCTTCGCCGGGTGGGAGACCGCCCGCCGCCTCGGCGGCGACTCCTGGGGCTCGCTGCTGCTCTCGCTGCTGGTCGGGGCCGGCGTCGGCGCCCTCGCCGCGGTGCTCACCGAGCTGCTGCTGATCCGGCGCCTCTACGAGCGCCACATCGAGCAGGTGCTGGTCACCGTCGGCCTGGCGCTGGCCACCGTCGCGCTCTTCGACGGCATCTGGGGCACCGACGCCATCTTCGTCACCGGCCCCGGCTGGTTCGACGAGACCACCACGATCCTCGGCGCCCGCGTGCCCAACGACCGGTTCCTGCTGATCGGCGTCGCGGCGCTGGTGCTGGGCGGGATCGTGGCCTTCCTGCGCTTCACCCGCTTCGGCCTGGTCATCCGCGCCGGCGTCGAGAACCGCTCCATGGTCACCGCCCTGGGCATCGACGTGCGCCGCGCCTTCACCGTCGTCTTCGCCATCGGCGGCGCCGCCGCCGGCCTGGGCGGGGTGCTGGCCTCGCACTACTTCGGCTACGTCTCGCCCCAGCTGGGCGGCTCGCTGCTGATCTTCGCTTTCATCGTCACCGTCATCGGCGGCCTGGGCTCCCTGCTCGGGGCGGCGATCGCCTCCGTCGTGGTCGCGGTGCTGCAGCAGATGGCCAACTTCTACCTCTCCGGGACCGGCGACCTGGTGGTCGTGCTGCTGCTGGCCACCGTCCTGCTCGTGCGTCCCTCCGGCCTGATGGGAGCCCGCGCATGAGCGCCACCACCGACACCCACCCCGACACCGGTACGCCGCAGCCCGCGCCCCCGGCCGGCCCCACCGGTGCCCCCCGCCGCGGGGCGGGCCTGCCGCTGCGGCTGCTGGTCGTGCTGGGCCTCGTCGTGCTGCTGGCGGTGCTGCCGCTGGTCGACCTGAGCGTGCCCGGCGTGCTGCCGGGAGCGACGTACACGCCCGGCACGCTGCAGCTGATGGCGCTCGCGCTGGTCTTCGCCTCGCTCGCGCTGACCTACCACGTGATCTTCGGCGTGGCCGGGCTGCTGAGCTTCGGGCACGCGCTCTACCTGGCCATCGGCGCCTACGGGCTGGGCGTCGTGCTCGAGCGCACCGACCTGGGCCTGGTGCCGGCGATGCTGCTCACCCTGCTCGTCGGCGCGGTCGTCGCGTTGGTGCTCGGCGCGGTCGGGCTGCGCGTCGGCGGCATCTCCTTCGCGATGGTGACCCTGGCCTTCGCCCAGGCCGGCTCGGTGCTGATCCGCCGCAACAGCGACGTCACGGGCGGCGAGGAGGGGCTGCGCCTCGACACCACCCACGTGCCCGACGCGCTGGTCGGCGTCGCCGACACCCGCAACCTCTACTGGGTGGCGCTGGTGCTGCTCGTGGTCGTCTTCGCGCTGGTGACCTGGTTCGAGCGCTCGCGGGCCGGCCACGTCGCCGCCGCCACCCGTGAGAACGAGCTGCGGGTGCGGGTGCTGGGCCTGCGGCCCTTCGCGGTCAAGCTGCTCGCCTTCGTCACCGGCTCGGTGCTGGCGGTGGTCGTGGGCATGGTCTACCTGCTGCTGCAGAGCGGCGCCACGCCCCGCATCGCCTCGGCCGACTTCACCCTCACGATCCTGGTGATCGTGGTGCTGGGCGGCCTCGGCTCGCGCTGGGGCGCCGTGGTCGGCGGCATCGTCTACACGCTGCTCGACCAGCGGCTGACCACGCTCGCGGCCTCCGACGCCGTCGAGTCGCTGCCGGCGGTGCTGAGCGTGCCGCTGGGCGAGCCGCTGTTCATCCTCGGCACCCTGTTCATCCTCGTCGTGCTCTTCGTGCCCGGCGGCCTCGTGGGCCTCGGCGCCCGCCTCGCCGGGGCCCGCAGCCGCGCGGCACGCCCCGGGGCGCTCGCCGCGGGGGAGGATGGCCCATGACCACCTCGCCTTCCGCGGCCGCCGACGGGCTGCACACCCTGGGCCGCTGGACCACCGACCGGGCGACCTCGACGCCCGAGCGGGTCGCGATCGACGACAGGGGGGTGGTGCTCACCTACGAGCGCCTCGACCAGCGCGCCGAGCGGCTCGCCGCGTGCCTGCGCCGCGCCGGCTACGCCAAGGGCGACCGGCTGGCGACCCTGACCGGCAACAGCGCCGACCACGTGGTGCTGTTCTTCGCCTGCGCCAAGGCCGGGCTGGTGCTGGTGCCGCTGTCGTGGCGGCTCTCGCCGCGCGAGCTGGCCGGCCAGGTCGAGGAGGCCGACCCCGCGCTGCTGCTGGTCGAGGAGGAGTTCACCGCGCTGGCCCGCGCCACCCTCGACCTGGTCGTCGGGCAGGTCCCCGTGGCCGCGATGGGCGCCCAGGGCGTCGAGCGGCACGCGCCGGCGCCGGGCGGCTCCGAGCGGGCCCGCGGCGAGCGGCGTACGACGGCAGGGACGGGCGCTGCTGCGGCGGCCGCGCCGGTCGAGGACGACGACCCGCTGCTGATCATCTTCACCTCGGGCACCTCCGGGCAGGCCCGCGGCGCGGTGCTGACCCACGCCAACTGCTTCTGGACCAACCTGTCGCTCTCGCGCACCGCCGAGATCACCAGCCGCGACGTGGTGCTCGCGCTGATGCCGCAGTTCCACGTCGGCGGCTGGAACGTGCAGCCGCTGCTCGCGTGGTGGATGGGCGCCACCGTCGTGCTCGAGCGCACCTTCGACGCCGGGCGGGTGCTGCACCTGATCGCCGAGCGCCAGATCACCACCACGATGGGGGTGCCCGCGACCTACCTGATGCTGGCCGAGCACCCCGACTTCGTGGCAGCCGACCTGGGCAGCCTGCGCCACGCCATCGTCGGCGGGGCGCCGATGCCCGAGCCGCTGCTGCGCACCTGGCACCGGCGCGGGGTCGCGCTGACCCAGGGCTACGGCCTGACCGAGGCCGCGCCCAACGTGCTGTGCCTGCCGCCCGAGGAGGCCACCCGACGCGTCGGGATGGCCGGCACGCCCTACCCGCACGTCGAGGTCGAGCTCGTCGACCCGGCCACCGGCGCGGTGGTCGAGGGCCCCGGCACCGGCGAGCTGGTGGTGCGCGGGCCCAACGTCTTCGCCGGCTACTTCCGCGAGCCCGAGCACGAGCGGGCCGAGCAGGAGCGCCGCCGCGGCCTGCACACCGGCGACCTGGCCACCCGCGACGCCGACGGCTACTACCGCATCGTCGACCGCATCAAGGACATCTTCATCACCGGCGGCGAGAGCGTCGCCCCGGCCGAGGTCGAGCAGGTGCTGCTGGCCCACCCGGCCGTGGCCGACGCGGCCGCGGTGGGCGTGCCCGACGCGCGCTGGGGCGAGGTGTGCGCGGCGTACGTCGTGCTGCGCCCCGGCGTGGCCACCGACGAGCAGGACCTGCGCGAGCACTGCGCCCGCGAGCTGGCGGCCTTCAAGGCGCCGCGCCACGTCGAGGTCGTCGCCGAGATCCCGCGCTCCTCGAGCAGCAAGGTCGTGCGGCGCGCGCTGGCCGACCGGTGGCGCGAGCAGGAGGTCCGGGCATGAGCGAGACCGCACGCAAGCCGCCGAGCACCAAGCGCGGCACCGCGACCCGCAAGGCGATCATCGACGCCGCCGAGCACGTCTTCGCCGAGCACGGCTACGCCGACGCCTCGATCACCCGGATCACCGAGAAGGCCGGGGTCGCCCAGGGCACCTTCTACCTCTACTTCGACTCCAAGCTCACCGTCTTCGAGGAGCTCGTCGAGGACCTCAACCGCCGGGTGCGCCACGCCATGACCGAGGGCTCGGCGGGCGCCACCACGCGGCTGGAGGGGGAGCGGGCCGGATTCCGGGCGTTCTTCGCCTTCACCGCCGAGCACCCCGCGCTCTACCGGGTGGTGCGCGAGGCCGAGTTCGTCTCGCCCCGCGCGCTCAAGCTGCACTACACCCGCATCGTCGAGGGCTACATCGCCAACCTCGAGCGGGCCCGCGCCGTCGGCGACGTCGGCGACATCGACCCCGAGGTCGTCGCGTGGGTGCTGATGGGCATCGGCGAGATGGTCGGGATGCGCTGGGTGCTGTGGGGCGACGAGCCCGGCGCCGCCCCCGGCCCGGGGTCGACCGCCACGGTGCCCGACCACGTCTTCGAGCAGGTGATGGCCTTCATCGAGCGGGCCCTGGCCGCCGCCCACCCCGCCCCCAGCACCCCCAGCACCCCCAGCAGCGACAGCAGCGACACAGGAGCAGACCAGCCATGACCACCGCCACCCGGCACCCCTCGGCGCCCGGCTCCCCGACCGGCCCGACCGGCCCGCGCACCGTCCGCGTGCCCGTCGACGGCGGCGAGCTGACCTGCGGCGTGTGGGGCCCCGAGGACCCCGACGCGCCCCTGGTGCTCGCCGTGCACGGCATCACCGCCCACCACCGCTGCTGGCCCCTGGTCGCCGAGGCGCTGCCGGGCCACCGGGTCGTCGCGCCCGACCTGCGCGGCCGCGGCCGCAGCGCGTCGCTGCCGGCGCCGTACGGCCTCGAGCAGCACGCGCGCGACCTCGAGCAGGTGCTCGACCACCTCGACGTGGCCCGGGTGGGCCTCGTCGGGCACTCGATGGGCGCCTTCGTGGTGCTCACCCTCGCCGCGCGGATCGGCGAGCGGGCCACCGGCCTGGTGCTCGTCGACGGCGGGCTGCCGCTGCTGGCGCCGGCCGGGGGAGCGCCGTCGCCGACGGCGACGCCCGACGACGTGCTCGGCCCCGCCGCGGCGCGGCTGCGGATGACCTTCGAGAGCCACGAGGTCTACCGCGACTTCTGGCGCGACCACCCCGCCTTCGCCCACGACTGGAGCCCGGTCGTCGAGGGGTACGTCGACTACGACCTCGAGGGCGAGGCGCCGCACCTGAAGCCCTCGGCCGTGGTCGAGGCGGTGGCCGCCGACGCCGCGCAGCTCTTCGGGGGAGCGGCGTACGAGGCCGCGATGCGCGCCGTGCGGGTGCCGACCACCTTCCTGCGCGCCCCGCGCGGGCTGATGGACGAGCCGCAGGCGCTCTACGGGGCCGGCGCCGCCGAGCGAGCCCGCGAGTGGCTGCCGCAGCTGCGCGACGTCGAGGTCGACGACGTCAACCACTACACGATCGTGCTGGGCCCCCGCGGGGCTGAGGCCGTCGTCGCCGCCACGCGGGAGCTGCCCGCCTGACCCGACCCGCTGCTGCCCGCACCACCCGCACGTCATGCCTGGCCCTACTCGGAGGAGCACCATGATCGACGTACCGACCCCGTCCCTGCCCGCGCCGCTGCCCAGATCCGCGGCGAGCGCCGCCCGGCGCGGCGGCCCGGCCGTCCTGGCCGGCGTGCTCGCGGTGGTGCTCACCGCCGTCACGCTGGTCCTCGGCCCCGGAGGCGGCACCAGCGCCCGGGCCGCCGGCAGCTGGACCAGCGAGACCATCGCCGGCATGAACGTGCGGCTCTACGTGCCGACCACGGCGCCCGCGATCGCCGACGGCCGGGCGCTGATGGTCAACCTGCACGGCTGCGTGCAGACCAACACCGACCTGCAGACGGCCGGCAACTGGCAGGCCACCGCCGACTCCTACGGCATGGTCGTGGCCGTGCCCGCCGCCCCCAACGGCGGCGTGATCGCCGGCTGCTGGGACTACTACGACGCCAACCACAGCCGCAGCAACCCCGCGCGCCACGACGACAACCTGCTGGCGCTGGTCGACACGCTGCTCGGGCGCACCGCCCTGGACCTCGACGCCGACCAGGTCTACCTGTCCGGGCTGTCCTCCGGTGGCGGCGAGACGATGGTGATGGGCTGCCTGGCCCCCGACGTCTTCGCCGGCGTCGGCATCAACGCCGGACCCACGGTCGGCACCACCTCCTCGCAGATCTCGAGCGTCTCCACCACGAAGTCGGCCGCGACCTCGACCTGCACCCGCTTCGCCGGCAGCCACACCGCCGGCTTCGACACCCAGCTGACCTCGGTGATCCACGGCAACGACGACTACACCGTCAACACCGGCTACAACCGGCTCAACGCCGAGGTGATGGCCGGGCTCTACGGCGCCACCGCGACCTCACCGGTCACCATGTCGGCGCTGCCCGGCACCAGCACCGCCGGCAGCGGCACCATGTGGTCCGACGCCGAGGGCCCGCGGGTCTCGCTGCTGACCAACACCGGCCTGGGCCACAACTGGCCCGCCGGCGGCGGCCCGGGCGGTCGCTACATCAAGGCCAGCAGCATCGACTACCCGCGCTACGTCACCTCGTTCTTCTTCGCCAACAACCGCCGCGTGAGCGGGACGACCACCGGCACGCCGACGCCGACCCCGACTCCCACGCCCACCCCGACTCCCACGCCGACCCCGACGCCCACGCCCAGCCCGACCACGTCGCCGGGCCCGGTGGACTGCTGGACGACCACCAACGCCACCCACGAGGGCGCGGGCCGGGCGGTCAGCTACGGCAGCAACCCCTACAACCCGTTCTACGCGCTGGGCAGCCAGGACTACCTCGGCCAGGGCAACGCCACGGTGACCTCGGTGCGCGAGACCAGCGCTGGCGTCTACCGCAAGGTCGCCGCCTGCTGAGCCCCTGCCCGCGGGTGCGGCACTAGCCTGGGCGCGTGAAGCCCCTGATGACCGTCGTCGTCGGCCTGGTCGTCGTCCTGCTCGACCTGCGCATCGGCAGCGGGGGAGCCGCCTTCGACCTGCTGCCCGATCCCGTGGGCTGGATCGTCGTCGCCGTCGCGCTGGGCAGGCTCGCCCACCTGCACCAGGGCTTCCGGCTCGGCGCCGTGGCAGCCGGGGTCGGGGCCCTGGTCTCGGCGCCGCTGTGGCCGGGCCCCGACCTGCTCGGCGAGACCGCGGTGTGGCTGGGGATCCTGGAGGGGGTCGTCGACCTGGTCGTGGTCGTGGGCACGCTGAGCGGGGTGATGGCGGTCCTGCCGCGCCGTGCGGGGAGCGCCCGCACGCTGCGCACGACGTACGTCGTGGTGGCGGGGGTCTACGCCCTCCTCGCCGTCGGCGGCCTGGTGAGCACCGGCCTGGTGGTGCTGGCGCTGATGGCCACCCTGGTCAGCCTCGTCGTCACCGTCGTCGTGCTGGTCTTCCTGGGCAGCACCTCCTCCGAGACCCCCGACCCGGCCCGAACTTCCCGCTGACCCGGCCTGAACTTCCCCCCGACCCGGCCCAGACTTCCCGCCGACCCGGCCTGAACTTCCCGCCGACCCGGCCTGAACTTCCGAGCCGTGCTGCGTCGGCAAGGCCGTACAGCGGGCGCTGACGCCGATGCGACACGATGGCCCGATGGACGACCTCGGCTACTACCTCGGCCTTCCCCTCTTCGGCGCTGTGGCGATCGTGGTGTCCACGATCGTGCTCTACCTGGCGATCACCACGCTGCTCTCGCACGCCGGCCAGCGCCTCTACGCCTCGCCGTCGAGCCTCGACCTCGCGGTGGTCACGGTGCTGGGTGCGATCGTCGGCCGCTCGATCCTGGGCCAGGTGCCCACGCTCAGCGGTGGGCTGCTTGCGCTCGCGACCCTGCTGGTCGTCGAGGGCGTCGCCGGGCGGGTACGGCGCAGCGAGCGGATGGTCGCGCGCCGGCGGCACCGGGCGGTGGCGGTGATGGTGGCCGGGCAGGTGCAGCGCCACGAGCTGACTCGCCTGGGGCTCGACGAGTCGGGGCTCTGGACGGAGCTGCGTGCGGCTGGCGTGCGCTCGCCGCAGGAGGTGGCGGTCGCGGTGGTGGAGCCCGACGGCCGGTTCACGGTGCTGCGCCGCGGCGAGGACGTGCATCCCTCCGCGCTGACCGGGGTGAAGCACTCCGGTGAGCTCCTCGAGCGCCTGTCCACCGGCTGACGCAGCTCCGCCGGTAGATCTGGGACGGCTCGAGGCGAAGTTCGGGCCGGGTCGGCGCGAGATCTGGGCTGGGTCAGCGGGGCTGGTGGGGTTCCCGGGGCCAGCGATGTCGGTGTGGCGGCTAGCCGACCTGGGCACACCCGCAGGGGTTCTCCACAGGTTAAGAAATGGGGCTTCCCGGGTAGGTGTCCGGCCGCATAGCGTCACCGGCGACGCACCCTGCTGCTCGGACCCCTACTCGGAGAGGGCCTGCCATGGCGATGACCCACGCCGACGCCCGGCGGGCCGCCGCGTCCCCGCACCCCGCCGCCAGGGCCAGCTCGGGCGCCCGGCTGCCGGGGCACGCCGAGACCCTCGAGCACCTCGACCACGCGCTGCGCGAGGTGGTGCGCCGGGAGGGCATCGACCCCCAGCGCGACCCCGCCGTCGTACGACGCCTGGCCGAGTCCTTGGTGCGCGAGCACGACGAGCGCAGCCTGACCGGCGCGGTGGTGCCGGTCGGTGACGCCGAGGCGGTGGTCGGCGAGCTGGTCGCGCGGGTCTCCGGGTTCGGGGCGCTGCAGCCCCTGCTCGACGACCCGACGGTGGAGGAGGTGTGGATCAACGACCCCAGCCGGGTCTTCGTGGCCCGCAACGGCCGGCACGAGCTGACCAACCTGATGCTCACCCAGGCGCAGGTCGCCGAGCTGGTCGAGCGGATGCTGAAGTCGAGCGGGCGGCGCATCGACATGAGCCGCCCGTTCGTCGACGCTATGCTGCCCGAGGGGCACCGGCTCCACGTGGTGCTCGAGGGCATCAGCCGTGGCTTCTCGGCGGTCAAGACCGCAATGCCTAAAACCACTGCTAGATTCTGGTGGCATGCAGCAGCAGCGAGGTTTGCCCCAAGCGCCCGCGATCTACGCGAGGATTAGCCTCGACCGCACTGGACAAGCCCTCGGTGTCCAGCGGCAGATCGAAGCATGCCGCGAACGATGCGAGGCGCTCGGCTGGCCTGAGCCGAAGGTGTACTCAGACAACGACATTTCTGCACGCTCTGGCAAGCGTCGCCCCCGTTTCGAGCAACTTCTGGCTGACGTGCAAGCCGGGTATGTCGATGGGCTAGTCGCGTGGCACCTCGACCGAGTGTTGCGGCGAGTGGTCGACTTGGAGCGGGTGCTGGATGCGATCGAGGCTCAGCGGTCCGCGATCCCGGTGGTGTTTCTCCAGGCTGGCGAAATCGACCTAACCACCCCGTCCGGCCGCCTTCTCGCCCGGATCCTCGCTGCCGTCGCCGCCAACGAAGGCGACGTGAAGTCTGCCCGTCTTTCCGCGCAACGAGCACAGGCTGCGCAGGCAGGTCGGGCCCATGGACCGCTCGGGTATGGCTATGACGATGAGCAGCGCATCATCCCCGAGGAGGCTGGCGTCATCCGAGACGTTGCACGCCGGCTCATCGAAGGTGACTCGCTGTACTCGATCGCGGCCGACCTGAACGAGCGCGGAGTGCCTACCCCTGGTAGTGGAAAGTGGGACGCGAGGCGGGTTCAGCGGGCCGCCGAACGGGACGAGCGTCAAGCTGTCACCGCCGTCATCGAAGGCGCGCGCAGCAGCAGTTCCCTCACCCCTGGCGCTCTCGCGCGCCTATTGCGGAAGGCTGGCGGAAACGCCGAGGTGTGCTCCGCAGCTTGGGTCCGCGACCAACTCTGGGTCGAACATGTCACGTCTCACGATCACGGTCTGGACGACTCGACCATTGCCCGGATGCTGTTTGCGGCCGGCGTGCCGGCGGACCGGTCATACTGGCGGGCTGCGAACGTGCGCGCAATGGTTCGCCGCGGATCACTGTGTGGCTGGCGCGAGTTCAGCCCCGGCCAGCGGGGAGGCTATGGCGAGTTGATCTCGCCGGGGGACTGGACCCCGATTCTGTCCAAGGAAGCGATTGAGGACATCCGGCTGGTTACAGACCGACCCCGGACAAAGCGTGGCCGTGAGCCGAAGTATCTGCTCGCGGCCATTCTTAAGTGCGGCAAGTGCGGCTCTAGCCTGGCCGGGTCACCAACCCGCAACGGCGGTCCGTTCCGGTATGCCTGCTCCAAGCAGCCGGGCCGACCGCACACCTGCGGTGGCCTTACCATCGCAGGGCCTCAGACTGATCGGATCGTCTCTATGGCCATCATTGACGCGGTCGCGGAGGCCAAGGTCCGCTCAGGTACCGCCCAACGCCGCACCGCCAACGGTGCTGCGGCACGCGGGGCCGAGGAGACAATTGCCGAAATCAGTCGCTTGCGGAAGCACTACGGCCTGGAGTTCGCAGCTGGGCGATTGCACCAGGAAGAGTGGGATGCCGTGCGCGAGGGGTGGGCGCTCCGCCAGCGCGAGGCAGAACGCGTGCTGGGGACGTGGGCGCCAAACCTGCACGCGGTGCTGTCTGATGTGCCGAAAGACCGTCCAGACATCGAGAAGTGGTGGGAATCGGCGTCTGTACGACGCAAGCGAGAGATCGTCCAGGTGCTAGTCGAGAGGATCGAGATCGCGCCTCGAGAGAAGATCAACAACAGGTTCGACGATTCACGGATCGGTGAGCCGGTTTGGAGGATCTAGGCTGCGGGCAGGCCCGATCGCTGAGACTGCGGGCCCTCCAAAGCCATGATCTCGGCGAGTCGATTGAGCACTCCGGATCCGGTGATCACAGGAGATTTGCCCTGCTTGGCACGGGCCTCGCGTGCTCGGCGCGAGTAAGCGTTTGCCATGTCATCGAGCGTGCGCTCCCGCAGCGCGCCAGCGTTGGCGCTTTCAGTGGTGTGGACTGATTCGTTCACGGGGCTGCTCCTTGGAGACCGGAGACGGTGTCTGGTCACCTAAGGAAGGACGTGGCGTCCGTACGATCACCTTCCGCGGAACATCGACTCACCCCGAGCCATGCCGCGGGTGCCTGTGGCGCTGGGTGTAGTTGGGCGACTCAGCGTGAAGGAGCGTGACCGCCTGTATGAGGTGCTTCCGCTAGATATTTACTGTGTAGCTCGGCATTGGAACAGCTGCGAGGGGCATTTGCCCGGCTGCCCGCGTGCACCTCGAGCTCGTGGTTGAGTGACGCCGCGCTCGCCCTGTTGCTCGATTCAACCGTTCTCGCGCTGGCTCGACGAAGAGCCTCGACGAAAGGGCGAGGTGCGCTAACGATCTTGCGGGCAAGAATGTCTACCGGCGAGATCCATACGACGTCGCCAACTGGATCGGCGGCGACGAGGCCGGCCTCGATGTCGTTGTGCGCTCGGATGGACAGCGCTCGAGCTGGTCCGGTCAGGTTGGGTGCCTCGGCCTTCTCCGCGACGACATACGCCACTCCGAGCTTGACTCGAGTGTGTGGAGGGTCGCGTCGATGCCGGGCAGAAGGCCGGGCCTGGCGGCAATGACATCGAGGCTGGCCATGGTGGTGGAGGCGTGGGTCAGCTCGCGGTAGGCGGCACGAACTTCGGCGGCCTTGTGCATCAGGTCGGGGTCAAGACGAGCATCTGGGGCAGTGAGGTCGCCCCAGCGGCTGGCGAGGTTGCTCCACGCACGGCCGGCCTCGGCGATCGCCGGTGAGAGCCGGTCAGTGGGCTCGAGGTGGCCGGCGAGCTGTGCGGCGTCGACGAGCACCATGGCGGCGCCGGCGATGAGGCCCTGGGTGCGGGTGATGAGGACCATGTTGGTCGGCCATGCGTCGGAGGCGAGGGTGCGGTGGGCCTGGATGTCCCACCCGGCGAGGGCCCGGGAGATCCGGGTGTCGTCCTCGATCGGTCGGTTGGCTTCGCCCCGGAGCGCCTGGGTGAACCGTCCGTCGAGGTACCTGCCCGCGGCCGCCTCGGAGACGGCCATGCGGCGGATCCACTCGGTGGTCGGCGGTACGGCGTAGGGGGAGTGACGCCGGTTGAGCTCGATGGGCCGGTTAGTGCCGAGGGCGTCCTGGTACCGGTTGTGGCCGTGCTGGTGCAGGGAGACACCGACGGCGTGGGCGCTGACGTACAGGGCGTGCATGATCCGGGCGCGAGCGGCCTCGAGGTCGCGGTAGCTCTCGGTGCGCTGGACCGGGAGGTCGGCGCCGAAGCGGTGCACCAGGTCGCTGGCGTGACCGAGGGTCCTGGTCATCTGGGTCATGCGCCGATCGGGCTGGCTCACCGGTGGCCAGCTGGTGCTACGCAGGCTCCTGCCGATCGCGTCCCCGACCGAGACCAGGCGAGTGATGGGTTCGTCGCGGGTGTGCGCGCCTGCCCCGAACTGCTGCCCGGGCAGGCTGCTCCACAGCGTCGCCGCGGCCGCGACGAGGTCGGGCCAGCCGTGGAGGAGTCGGCCGGCGTCGTCGCCGGCGACGTCCATCAGGAGGTGGCGCGCCGTGTGGTCGACGTCGTGCAGCAGCTCGCCGACGGTGCGGATGTCCCGAGATGTGAGCGGGATCTGCGTGGTGTCGAAGAGCGCGTCGTCGACGTCGGCGAAGCCGCTCCGGTGGTCAGCATCCAAGGTCGCGTGCCTCCCGGATCAGGTCGCACAGGTCGACCACGAGCTGGGAGCTGTTGACCAGGTCGGGGCGGTGGGCTGGGAGCGGCCGGGTGAGTTCCTCCGCGGCCGTGAGCAGCTGCAGCGCGCTCTGCCCTTCGAGGTCCTCCTGGTCGACGTCGGGCAGCCGGTAGTCCTCGGGGAGGAGCGAGCTGGCCCGTGCTTGTGCCAGGTAGACGCCGAGACCGAGGGACTGCAGCGGTGAGTCTGGTTCCGCCCCTTCCCAGGCGCGGGTGGCGGCCTGGTGGAGCAGCTGGGCGATGGAGCCGAGGCGGTCCCAGGTGTCATCGGCGGTGAGGGTGTGCACGGGGTGGTTCCTTTCGGTCGGAGTCGTCCGGGATCGGGTCTGGTTCATGAACCCATGGCGGGGCCGGTCCCTGCTCTGGCGTGGATTGGGGCTGTGGATAACTCCGTTGTGTCGGCGGCTGGGCACAAACTGGTCTCGTTCGCCTAGGTCGCGCGGAGGTCGTCGGACGATCACCCCGCGGCAAAGTCGAGAGATTCGCACTAGTGTTGACTGATGGAGGTGGTCGAGATGAAGGTCCCGATGACGGTGCTGAGGGTCGTGACCCTCGGGCCTGCGCTGCTGGTGAGCTTCGTGCTCGCCGTGGTGGTGTTCGCGCTGCTGCCGCCGGCGCTGGGCCTGGTGCTGTTCCTGGCCTCGGCGGCCGTGCTGGGCGCGTTGGCGCTGGGCCAGCTCGAGGTGGTGGCGATCGGGTTGCTGACCCAGTCGCGGCCGGCGACGGAGGCCGAGTTCCGGGTGATGGCGCCGTTCCTGGCCGAGCCGGCTGGCCGTGGCGTCGACGTCGGTTCCCTGTACGTGCGTCGTGTGCAGCGGCCGCAGACGCCGGTGGCGTTGGCGATCGGGCACAGGGCGGTGGTCATCACGCCGGGCCTGGTGGAGGGGACCTACCGCGGCGGCGTGACCGGCGCGGAGGCGGTGGCGGTACTGGCGCATGCTGTCGGTCGGCGTCGTGCAATCCGCCCGCGGCTGGAGGCTGCGGTGCTGGCGGCCACGACGCCTTGGCGGATGGTGGTGGCCACCTTCCGCTGTGTGGGTCGGGCGTTTGCCTGGCTGCCGTTCATGCGGGTGGCCTGGACGCTGCGCGGCGTCGTGGGCGTGATCTGCGTGGTGCAGTCGGTCACTGAGGGCCGGACCTGGCCGGGGCTGCTGGGTGGGGCGGTCATCGCGCTGACCTACCTGGTGCCGACGGCCGGCCGCGTGATCGAGGCCCGGGCGGAGGTTGCTGCGGACCAGCTGGTGGTCGAGCTCGGGCTGGGCGGGGTGCTGGCGGGACTGCTGCGCCGCTACGGGCAATCCGATGACGCTCGAGCGGCTGGCAGCGCCTCGAAGCGGCCGCGGAGCCGCCTCAGCGGCCGCGGCTGCACCTGGTCCCCGGCTGAGCCGCTCGTGGGCAGTCCACGCACCTAGTCGTCGTCCTGGAAGCCGGACGTCGAGTGGTGGACGCAGCCGCGGCCGTCCCCGACGTGCGGCTTGTGGTTCATGCACGGCAGCGGGCCGAGCTTGTGCGAGCAGTCGACCCATCGCACGGTCGACTGACTGGGGGCGGCCGGGGTGATCGGGGCAGCCATCGCTGACACCTCCTGGCCTATCGGCGAGGGCCGCGGCGGCGGCCGAGCTGGGGGCGCTGGTAAGCGGCGGTGTCGGTGTGGTCGTGCTGCCGGCCCGATCGTTGGACCTGCGCGATCTCGGCGTCGGGGGAGGGGCCGGTATCGGCGGCCGCGGCCTGCGCGGCGGCTTCCTCGGTGGCCCGGATCTCATCGGCGCGCTGGCGGGCCTCTTCCTCAAGTGCTACTTCCTCGCGAGCGGTGTAGTCGCTCATGGTTACTCCCAGTGGATCCGCGGACCGGCACCGGCTGCGCCGGTCCTCCTGGTCTCCTAAGTCCGGCCCAGGCGTGGGGGCGATCACATGGTGCTCAGCAGTTGCCCCACAGGCCGGTCTCGGCGCCGTGGGCGTCCTGTGCGGCCGCGGCGAAGTCGGTCTCGCGAGCGAGCTGCTGGTCGGTGTCGTAGACCCGTGCTGCGCCGGCGGCCAGGAGCTCGCGGGCTGCGTCGGTGCCGGCGTGGTCGACATAGCGCAGCATCCGGCCGTAGCGGTCTCGGTCGGGCTGGCCGATGTCGGTGGTGAGGAAGACGGTGCTGCCAACCGGTGCCAGCTGCTCGAGCTGCTCGGTGGCTTCGGTGGAGTAGCACTCGGCCGGCGTCGGGGGATGGGCGACTTCGGGGGCGTCGATGCCGAGCAGGCGGACTCGGCCGAGATCGCCTCCGTCGAGGTCCTCGACGCGAAGCGTGTCGCCGTCGAGGACCACCACGACCCGGACTCGGGTCGCGGTCGCCTCGCTGCCAGCGGGGTCGGCGGGGGCGCCGGGCAAGGCAGCCTTGATCCCGCCGGCGGCGAGGACGGCGATCGCCGCGGTGGCGATGCCGCCGAGGGCCTTCACCTGGCCACCCGCAGCTGGGCCGCTCGCCGGCGCCGGAACCGCCCGCTGCTGTTCGCGGAGGCCGGGGGAGCGGGATGTTGGCCGGGATCTGCTCGTCGACGTCGAGCCCGCTCATAACGGCGCCGGCCGGGCAAGGTGCCGGCCGCCATGGTCGAGGTCTATGGCGTCCTCATCCCGCCCTACCGAGCCGGGGACCCGGTGGCCGGGGCGGCGGCGCTGGCATCCGGGTCCCGGCCGTGCTCGGACATCCGGCGGCGGGCGTTGTCGGAGATCTCGGCGGCGATGCCGGCCGACTGCCGGGCGCTGGTCGCAGCGTGGTCGACGACGTCCCCGAGGAGGCGAACGTCCTCATCAGCGCGGCCGAGCTCCTTGCCGGCAGTGCGGATGCTGCGGTCCAGGGTGACCGGTTCGAGCAGCGCCGGCGGAGTGACGTCCTGGCTGGCTCGGCGCGCGCTGTCGACGTGCTGGGCGGCGAGCTGCGCCACCGGCTTGGCAAGCGCGACCATCTCGCCGACGACCGCGATGCGTGGCTTCAGCTGCGCGACGTCGCCCGCGACGACGGGATTGGAGGGTTCGGCCAGGTCGAGGAAGCCGCGGGCCTCGGCGAGCGACTCCGAAGCGCGGTTGAGGTGCCCGAACAGCTCGCGGGTCAGCTCCGGCATCTCGTTGCAGCGGGTCTGGAGCCGACCCAGGTGCTCGCTGGCCGCCCCGAGGTAGAAGTCACCGCGGTCGGTGAGTCTCGCCTTGGCTGAGTCGAGCTCGGCGTCGTCGAGCACGCGGAGTGCGGAGGTGATCGTGGTCTGGATGTCCTCAACCACCCGTCGGGCGCGGCCCACGGCCCGCTCGGCGACGAAGACGGCGTCGGCGGCGCGCAGCGTGGTGTCGGTGGACGTCATGCCGATTCGCCTCCTCCGCTCTCGGGCGCCGGAGAGCTGCTGGGCGGAGGCACGAGCTCACACAGCCGGTCGAGCGAGGCCAGGGCCTGCTCGAGGTGATCGCGGACCTCCTGAACAGGGTCACGATCGGGGGTATCGGTGGGCGTGCTCACGGGCAGCTCCTTGGTGGACCGGGTACATGTCTCAGTCACCAAAGGAAGCCCGGCCCGCCGGGACGATCACCGAGCCGAAGAAATCTGGATCCGGCGCCGGCTCACCGAAGCCCGGTGGGTGTTCCTAGGGCTGGTCCCAGTTCATCGACTCCTGGCCGTCGTCGACGCCCTGGCTGATGATGTGGGCGGTGGCGTTGTGGGCGGCGCTGAGGTGCTTGTGGAGGTCGACCGCGAGGCCGCGCGCCTCCTCCAGATGGAGTCGCGCGACGCCGATCGCCATGGACGGATCGGACTCGTCGGGCATCGAGTCCATGCTGAGCACCTGGTTGGCCAGGGCCTGCTCGAGCGTGCTGGACAGCTGCGAGAATGCCTGTGGGAACGCGGCCGCGATGTCGGCGAACTCAGCGAGCTGGTCAGACGTCTCGGCCGGGATCCGGTCCCGCTCCCACATCGTGATCCGGTTGAAGCCGAAGACGTGTTCGCGAGCCGCCTTCGCGTGCGCTGTTGCCTCGAGTCCGCCACCGTCGTCCACCTGCTGCTCCTTCGGTCATGATGTGGTCTCTGGTTGTCGAAGTGTCGCTGATCGCGGCCGGTGTTCGCTCGGCCGACGGCGCGGCTGTGGATAACCGGTCAGGGGCTCCCAACAGGGCCGGGGGCGGGAGACTGAGCGGCCATGGACGACCAGGGGGCTCTGATCGCACGAAGGGCGTCAATGCCACTGCCGCGTGGTTCAACGCCCCGGCCGACGTGGAGGCCTACCCCCGGCGCGCCGCAGCGGTGGGGAGTGGAACGCCTACTGCGCGCCGGCACTATAAGCACTAAGGACGCCACCGTCGACGAGCTGCTCGACGACCTCGCCGAGGTGGCGCGACCAACGCCAATCGGCGAATGGCATCGCCGAGCTCGAGGCGGTTCTACGTTGCCAAGCTGCCGTGAGCTCTACAGCTGCGGCGTGTCGTGACCGCCGTCGGAGGCGGGCGGGAGTTCGCGCCGCCGGCGGCCGGCACCGAGCCGGCCCAGCGCCGGGTCCGTGGCGTCCGAGGGCGCTCCGGTGGCCAGCGTCTCCCGGATGTAGCGGTCGAAGCCGGGCATGGTGAATCGGAGCTCGCCGTGCCCGACCGGCTCGATGATGCCCTTGTCGATCAGGCGTTCACGGGGAACACCCAGCGCCTGGGTGGGTCGCTCGAGCGTCGCGGCGATCTCCGCGCGCGTCACCGTCGTGCTGCCGGCGCCCGCCATGACGGCCATGATCTTCTTCTCCAGATCGCTCGCGGCCGCCCAACGTGCGGAGTACATGGTGGTCAGCTGGTCGTCGGCGACCGGAAGCCCGGCGTTCACGTCGTCGATGTCGAGCACAACGCCCTCACGTGATGGGCGCGCCGCCTCCCAGGTGGCGTGTGCGAGAACCTGCAGCAGGTAAGGGAAGCCCTGGGCCTCCGACACGACCGCTTGCAGGGCCTGGGAGGTCCAGTGAACTCCCAGGTCGTCCGCGGGCTCGGCCACCGCCGTCTCCGCGGCCGCGGGTTGAAGTCGTGGGAGGGTGAGGAAGGTGCTGCGCTCCCCGAACGTGGCCGCCTTGACCAGGGCCGCGGGCGCCGAGGGCAGCCCGGCGCCGATCACGGCGAAGGGGTTGTCCTCCCGTTTCCCGGCCAGGTTCTGCATCGCGTTGAGAAGGACCGCGAGGTCGTCGCGCGCAGCGGCGTGCAGCTCGTCGACGAAGACGACCAGGCCCGCGCCGCCGCGGCCGCGCACCTGCCTACTCGTCTCGTGCAGGAGGTCCTCGAGGGCTGAGATCCGGGCGCCTCGCGGCGGGTCGCCTTCATAGCGGTCCGCCGACGCCGAGGCGCTCACCTTCACGACGCTGGGCACGCCGATCTCCACGCCGATTCGCTCCAGGCGGAGACCCCACCGTCCCTTCTCGGCGCGGGGCAGGATGTCGGCAGTCTCGATCGCTTTCCCGATCCGGCTTACCAGGTCCGGCAAGAACGGGGCGCTGCGTCGACAGGAGACCCAGGCGGTGATGAATCCATGCCCCTCAGCGTCGCGCTGTGCCTCGCGCAGGAGCGAGGTCTTCCCAACACCACGCGGGCCCTGAAAGACCAGGAGCGGACCACCCATCTCGCCGTAGGTTCCGATCCGGCTCAGGTAGCCGCGAATGCGGTTCTGCTGCTCCTCCCGGCCGGCCAGCACCCGAGGCAGCTCGCCCGGAGAGTAGGGGTTCGGCAACATCAGGATCTCCCATACATCTTGTTACACGTCAGCCATGTGTAACGACCTGTATGCCCGCGGCGCGCTGCTCAACGGGTGATGCCGCGCGCGTCGGCCGCGCCGCCGGCGAGCAGTGCACGGACCGTGAGACGACGGCGGGCCGCGCCGTCCGGACTCTCGGCCGCGGGACCGACCTCTTCGACGTCGCGACTGGGACGGCTATGTCGCACCGGCGGATGGGCGGCCTCGCTGAGAGATTCGGCCAGGTCCTCGACGTCGGCCTCCAGAACACGCTCAAGGAGGTCGGCGATGCTCGTCGGGGAGCCGTCGCACTCGGCCGCCAGGGAGGCGGCCAGTTGGTCGAGCGCGGCGTTGCCGAGCGCGGTGAAAATGACGAATCCGGGACCCGTGTTCTCAGTTTGGGCTGTGCTCATGGTCCACCTCGCTTCCTGGTCACCTAAGCCTCGATCCACCGATGAGGTCGGTCGGGTGAGCGTGCCGTGAAGTGAGAATGCCCTTACGTGCTGGAAGAATTTGACTTCTCTAGGGTCCAATTCACGCCATCACGAAGGGCATCTCGTAGATGCAACTTTGCCACACGCCCCGCGCGACCTCGGCGGTGTTCGATGATCCGAATCTCGTGTCGTCGGCCGGGCTGGTCCCGGTCCTCACACTGGCCCAGTCCGCGGGGCTCCAAGAACTGGCCCAGACGCATCTGATCGTCCCGACCGACAAGGGCGCGAACGCCGGACTGAAGGTCACCTCGCTCGTCGCGGGAATGGTCGCCGGCGCGGACAGCATCGATGACATGGCTCTGCTGCGCCACGGTGGGATGGGACGGGTGTTCGCAGGCGCCTACGCGCCCTCGACCCTAGGTTCGTTCCTGCGCTCGTTCAGCTTCGGTCACGTCCGTCAGCTCGACGCGGTCGCCTCGAGGTTCCTGACCCAGCTGGCTGCCCAGGCACCGCTGGTCGCTACCTCAAGTGACTCCGGCGAGAGGGTGTGATGGTCGACATCGACGACACCATCATCGAGGTCCACGGCTACGCCAAGCAGGGTTCGAGCTACGGCTACTCCGGGGTCCGCGGACTCAACGCGCTGCTCGCGACCGTGTCGACCAGCGCGTCGGCGCCGGTGATCGTGGCCCAACGGCTCCGGAAGGGATCGTGTGGTTCACCGCGGGGCGCGGCCCGGCTGGTCGCGGACGCGTTGAAGACGATCGGCTCGTTGTCCCCGGCGACGCCGTTGGTGCGTGCCGACTCCGCGTTCTACGGCTACGCCACGGTCGGTGCTGCGCTACGAGCTGGCGCCGATGTCTCGGTCACCGTCCGGATGGATCCCAAGGTCAAAGCCGCAATCGCCACCATCGATGACGATGCGTGGACCGCCATCGAGTACACCGACGCCATCTTCGACGAACCCACCAGCACCTGGGTCTCTCGCGCCGAGGTCGCCGAGATTCCGTTCACCGCGTTCACTTCCAAGAAGAAGGCGGAGCAGGTCACCGGACGGCTCGTGGTCCGCCGGATCCCCGACCTCAAACCCAGCGCCAAGAACGGTCAGGCCACTTTGTTCGACACCTGGCGCTTCCACGCGTTCTTCACCACCACCGACCCGGCCGTGGCAGACACCGTGGCCGCTGACAAGACCCACCGCGGCCACGCGATCATCGAACAGGTCCACTCCGACCTGAAGAACTCTGCGCTGGCGCACATGCCGTCCGGGGTGTTCAACGCCAACGCAGCCTGGCTGGTGCTGGCGGTCATGGCGTTCAACCTCACCCGAGCCGCCGCGACCATCACCGGCCCAGCCCTGGCCAAGGCCACCACCGCGACGATCCGCCGCAAACTCATCGCCGTCCCGGCCCGGATCGCCTCCTCGGCACGACGGATCACCATGCACCTCCCGGTCGGGTGGCCCTGGCAGGACGCCTGGCGACGGCTCTTCGCTCACGGCCAAGACCCGCCACCGATCGCGGCCAACTGACCGCAACGACGGCGCCGAAACCGTCGCCACCCTGGTGACCGTCCTCCGGCCTGGCAGCCGGCGGCATCATCTCCGCAAAGTCCACCCATTGGCGACTGTGCGCCTGAGTTCGCCGGACTCATAGTGGGGTAGCGCGGTGAGGCTGACGGTTCCGACGGTGGATCGAGGCTTAGCGAGGGGGCTCATGGCGGATACACACAACGCACAGTCAAGCCGATGCGGCTCCTGCCACTGAAGCCTGCTGAGGTCGTGGGCCTTCTGAAGTCGGCCGCGGAAACGGGATGTTCGGCGGGCGGCGGAACGCCGCGAGACCTCCCCGCGGCCCGATGAGCAGGCTTGGCGTGGGTCGGCGAGTTCAGGCGGTGATGTGCGCTGCTGCGAGGAAGCCGGCGCCGAGGACGACCACCGCCGACACCGGCGTGAAGAGCCCGGCTGCGATGTACAGCAGGCTCTCGACGACACAGAGCCCGGCCTTGCCGACGTAGGAGGCAACGATGGCGCCGGCAACGACGATGGCGGTCGTCAGCATCACCTGAGCGCGGGCTCTAATGTCGCGCTTCTCCGTTTGCTGGTGCTGGACGTCGAGGCGTGCCTCGTCGATGTAGAGCTGACACTCCTCGTCGGTCCAGTTCGCGGGTGGGAGCTTCGGCGCATCGGGGCTCGCGTGCGGGTGACGGGGAGGGTTCGATCCAGGAACAAAGACGATGAAGGCGTACCCGAAGAACAGCTTCGCCTCTTCGAATGCTGCCCGGACCGCCGTCCTGGCCCGCTCTCTGCGGCTGGTCACGGGCGTCCTTCGATGTGCCGGGCGATGGCAACTGTGACTGGGGTCGCAACCGCCTCGGGGAGGAACAACCACTGACCTGCCGGGTTCAGATCGATGAACCACCAGTCGCCGTCCTCGTCCTGGATCCAGTCCTGGGCCGAGTAGCCAACACCGACCGCCCGGCTGGCGACCAGGGCGAGTTCGCGGACGTTCTCGGGGACCGGTGTGGTCGTGAAGCCATGGTGTCCGGCGGGAGAGAGCCTCCAATCCAGCGGCAACTCGTCAGCGAGCAGAGTCGCCGACCATGCCTGTTGGCCCACCGTGACGATGCGAGCGTGAACTGTGGCGTTCACCTGGCGCTGAAGGATGAACGGCACCCGGGTGATGATCTCGGGTTCGGACAGGTCGGCAACCGTGGTGGGGACGATCCATCCGTTGCCGTCGCCGTCGATGAATGACCCCGGGCCGAGCGGCTTGGTTACCCAGTTCCCGTCACGGGGGATCGCATCAGGGTCTGTCGTCACGATCCACGACGGCACCGGCACTCCGGCTGCTGCTGCGCGCCGGTACTGGTACGGCTTGTTCTCCGCTCCGCCGAGCCGGTCCAGAGGTGTGAGCCACGAGAAGCGTTCGTCGCGCGCGAGGGCGGCGAGCGCAGACATCGCGCCAGCGCGTGATGCCCCTTCGGCTCCCGGAGCGCTCATCGCCTCGGCCCATCCAGCGGGAGCAAGGCGACGCAACCAGCCTGGTCCCGGTGCGACGTTGACACCAGCGACTTCCACCGAGTCGCTGCTGATGGTGACCGGTGAGCGGAGGAATGTTGCCGCGTCCATGATGACCGGGTCTTCACCGAGCTCGCCCAGGACCGCGGCGACATGAGCATCTGCTCGGTCGCCGACGATGACGGCCGCGTTCAGCGCACCACTCCGGCGTCGAGCATCAGCCCGGCGCGGTCGTTGTCGACGGTCTCGATCTGGGCGGTCTCGATCGTCCCGGGGAACGGTTTTGGATCTGACGCGTCAACCTGGGTGGGCACGCAGTTGCTGGAGTACAGCGATTGGCTTGAAGGACGCTTGGCCGGCACTTCAACGCACCACTCCGGCGTCGAGCATCAGCCCGGCACGGTCGTTGTCGACGGTCTCCACGGACGCTGTCAAGCGGGTCCCGGGGTCTGGGCGAGTGTCGGGATCACCGCCGTTGCTCGGCACCGCAGCGTCGTACAGGGTGGATTCGTTCATTAGTCGGTTCCTCCTGTCGTGGTCGGTCGGTCTGTTGGTTCGAGTCTGGACGACCACCGCGGTCTGGTTCGGCAGCACACGCTTCCGGTCGCCCGGACCCTGGTCAGCTGGGAGCCTTGTCGACGGCAGCCTCGGGTAACCAGATGTGCTCGAGCTGCTTGGTGAGCTTCTGGGTGTAGTCCTGGACCTGTACGAGATACCAGTTCTGGAACGCGGTGGGGAACAGAAGCGCGACCGCGAGGACGGCGGTCCCCAGCCGCCGCTTCCAACGGCGCGGGAGAAGCTCCGCGTAGTCGGCAGCTTCGAATGCGTTCATGGGTTCACGATGGCAGAAGCCTCCGACATTCAGATTGGCTCTGCACTCCGCGGGCGGCCGAACCTCCGACCGGAACGCCCTTGGTGATTCCTGAAGTGTGAGCGGTCGTCCGCGGGGTCGATCTCGGGTCAGGCGGTGTCCCTGTTCGGGAACTCGGAGCCGTGTCGTGTCACGGACTCCTACTTACAGAGTGTCTGGGCCGTGCCGTCGTGCCTACCGGCGGGGGCTGCGGTGTACTGGGTTCGAAGAGCCGTGCTCTTGTCCAGTACCCGCGTCGCGCCGGAGCCTCGGGGCGTCACGGTCGGTGGATTCGGCGTCGTGTTCGCCGAGTCCAACCTGCCGAACCAGCCGGTAGCGCAGTTCGCGGGCGGGGGTGTCGCCCAGGGGTGCTGCTGCGACCAGGGCGCGGGTAGCGGCGCCGATGTCGTGGCCTTGCTCGTGGGCCTGTTGCAGCATCGCCGCGGTGGCGGGCCAGTCGCCCTGCTCCACCAGTCGCGGGTCGACCTCGCGGGCCAGCGGGGCCCAGCGTTCCGCCGGCGACTTCGCGGCCGCGGCCTCGAGGCGGGCGCGGATCTCGTTGCTGCTGTTCAGCTCGGCCTGGGCGGCCTTACGGGGATCGGCGTCCCACGCCTTGATGGCGTCGCGCAGGTCCCGCCGCGACCGCAGTTGGGAGAGCTGCAGTCGGGCGCGCACTTGGTCGGTGCCCGGCGCCCAGGCGCGGCTGGGCCGGGCGGCAAGGACCCGCATCGCGGCCACGCGGGCCTGCTCGGGCGCAAGGTCGTCGAGCCGCTCGGAGAGCAGCTGGTCACCCAGCGTCTGGCCGCTGGCCAGCGCCGCGGTGAGTGCCGCGGGGCCGCGGTGGGCGAGCAAGTCGGCCGGGTCCAGGCCCTCGGGGAAGCGGGCGTAGCCGGGGTCGAGACCGTGCGGGGTGAGCATCCAGAAGTCGCGCTCGGCCGCGACCTGGCCGGCGAGGTCGGCGTCGGTGGCCACGATCGGGTCGCGGCCGATTCCGCCGAGCTGGGAGGCCTGCTCGTCGGTCAGTGACGTGCCGAGCGGGGCCACGCCGAGGTAGCGGCCGGCGCTGGCCAGCGTGACCGAGATCGCGTCCATGGGGCCCTCGACGATGACCGGGACGGCGCCCTCGGCGAGGAGTTCGTCGACGACGCCGTACAGCTGAGCGCCCTTGTGGAACAGCGGGGTGTCGGCGGTGTTCAGGTACTTCGGGCCGCCCTTGTCGGCGTCGGTGAGGTCTGGTCGGCGTCGGCCGACGAACCCGAGCACCTCACCGTTGTGGACTACCGGGAACATCACTCGGTCCCGGAACCGGTCGATCAGTCGGCCGGTGCTGGCGGTGGTGGCGACCCCGGTGGCCAACATCTCGGCCTCACTGACGCCACGCTGGCGCAGGTGGTCGACCAGGTTGGTCCACCCGGCCGGCGCCTGTCCGGGACGGAAGTGCTCGTGCCCGGCGATGTCGATCCCGAACCGGCCGGTGAGGTGGTCGCGACCCCATGAGTCGGTGAACCCGGACTCAAAGAAGGCCTGCGTGATCTCGTTGATCTCGATCATGCGTTCGCGCGTGACGGGGAAGGAGTACCACTCATCGGCCCGCTGGTACATGAGGCGGATGTCGGCGTCGGTCGGCTCGAGCGGGGTGCCGCCGAGGTCGCGGATGTACGCGGCCAGCGTCAGGTCGCCCTCGACGAACTGCTGCTCGTCGACGTTGTCGGCCGCCGACGGGGCGACGTCGACCTGGTCGATCGCCTCGTCCGGCTCGGGCTGGTCGACCAGGTGGTTGTCATCGGCCTCGAGGTCGTGCGGGAGCGGCCATTCGATGTCGTCGGGGTGGTCGACCAACGTGGCCGGGTCGGGCTCGACGCCGTCCCACATGTCCACCGGCGGCTCGTCGAAGTGGTAGTCGTGCTCGTGCTCGTCGGGGATCGGTTCGAGCGCGATGGAGGTTCGCCACACCAGCGCCTGGCACTCGTCGACGTCGTCGGAGGGCAGGGCGGACCCGGACGAGAGCAGGGCTTCGAGCTGCCAGCCGCGCTGCAGTCCGTGGTCGACGTTGGAGACCAGCGCGGGCCACCAGGCGCTCGCCTGGATGCGGGCGGCCCGCTCCTCGCCGAGCAGTTCGGGCAAGTGTGCTGCCCAGCTGGTGGTGACCCCCTCGCCGTGAGAGCCGTCCCCGACCTGGACGGCCACGGCGGGCGAGAGGTGGCGTGCCATGCGCCACCACAGCGCCGCCGCGGCGTGCTCATCAGGAAGAGGTCCGGCCCCAGTGTCAGCCGACGTGGCGGTGCGGAGCAGCTGGTGGGCCTCAACGCCGGTGCGTGACATGGCCGCGAGCCGTTCGGCAAGGAGCGGGGTGAACTCGTCGCCGCGGACCTGCGGGGCCAGCGAGTAAAGCAGTTGGCGCCATTCCGTGAGCGCTGGGGTGTGGTCGCCGGTGATACGCCGGTTGAGCCGTCGCTGGTAGGTGGAGGAGGCTTTCTGTAGCTGCGGCGCGCCGGTCGCGCGACGGTCGTCGACGGGGACCTGCATGGCCGCTCGCCAGACCTCGACGTCGGCCACCGTGTCGGTGTCGGGTCGGATCCCGTTCTGCGCCCAGGTCGGCAGCGACGTCTGTGCCGCGGCCCGGCGGCGGACCTCGTTGGCGAGCTGGTCGACCAGGTGCGCGCGCTGGTCGAGGTAGGCACCCCAGTGCGGGTCGTCGGCCAGTCTCTCCGGTATGCCGGGCATCCAGGGCAGTGGGCCGGTGCCGGCGTTGCGCATGCCGGAGGCGTCCAGCCGCCAGTCGAGCACCGCGGCGCGGTCCTCGGCCGAGACCAGTTCTCGGTCGCTCGCGGCCGCGCGCATCGCCTCCACGGGGCTCTCACCCGCGGCGCCAAGCAGCAGCAGATGGGCGCGCAGCGTGGGCCAGGCAGCCTCATCGGCCAGGCCGGGAAGCAGCTGGTCGACGATGCTGTCCAGGGCCTCGACGACATCGGGACCGACGACGTTCTCGGCCGCGACGTAGAGGCTGTCGAGGTAGCGCTGGGCTGCCTCACCGAGCCGGGTAGCGGGGTCGGCCTGCTCGCGCATGAGGCTGGTCGCGGACCGCTGGGCGTCGTCGCGGGCCAGCATCGACTCGAGGATGTCGGTCGGGGTCAGCGGGCGGACCAGGGTCGGGTGGATCACCGAATGCGGGTCGCCGTCCCCGACGACCTCGAGATAGACGTGGTTGCCGCTCTTGCCCCGGGTGAGCATCGTGTAGAGCTGCTGGCGCGACTCGGTGCCGGTGGCCAGCCCGTGCATGGTGTCGGCGGTGACGCCCTGGGCGGTGTGCACGGTGCAGGCGTAGCCGAGCTCGGTGGAGGCCCCGACGTACTCCTGGGGGAGGCGGACGGTACGGCCGTGCTGGGTGTGCTGCACGGTCAGGTCGCCGCCCTCGTGGAGGCCGACGACGGTCCACCGATCGCCGTTCTTGACCCAGTCGGTGGCCGAGGTGCGCAGCTTGCGGTCGTTGGTGCGGGTGATGATCAACTCGCCAATGCTGGCCTCGTTGCCGTCGGCCAGGCGCCGGGCCAGGCCGGGCCTCGCGGGGTCGGCCCCCGCGAGTCGGTGGGCGCGGGCCTGCTGGTTGAGCTCGCTGACCAGCTCGCGGGTCGGGGCGAGCATGATCGCGTCCAGCCCTGCTGCACGGTCGGCCTGCCAGGCCGCGAACACGTCCTCGGTCATCGTGGCCAGGTCTCCCACGTGCACCCGGTCGCGGTCGAGGTAGAAGCCCAGGGCCTCGCCCTTGCCCTCGCGCAGCGCCAGCGAGGCGGCGCCTTCGGCCGGGTCGGTGAACCGCACGAGCTCGGTCAGCTGCAGCGCGCCGTGGGTGGCGCGGATGTCGCGCAGCACGCCGCCGGCGCCGATCGCGGCGAGCTGCTGGTCGTCGCCGATCAGGCGGACGCTGCCGCCGCGCTCGAGGACGTGTTGCACGGCGATGTCCAGGGAGAGCGTGTCGGCCATGCCGGCCTCGTCGATCACCACGAGCGTCTGCGGGCCAATGCCGGCGACCCAGTCGGGCGCATCGCCGGTGATCAAGGAGTGGGTGAGTTTGGCGAGGGTGTCGGTCTGGGTGTCGGTCTGGGAGCCCATGGACTGGCGTAGGGCGTCCGCGGCCGCGGCTGAGGGGGCGAGGCCGATCACGCTGCCGCCGCCGTCGGTCCAGGCCTGGGCGAGCGCCCGCATCGCGGTGGTCTTGCCCGAGCCGGCGGGCGCGATGGCCAGCTGCAGCCGGGCGCCGGAGGTGGCCATCTCCTTGACCAAGGTGGCCTGGCCGGCGTTTAGGGTGACCCCGTTGGCTTCGGACTCCAGGAGAGCCAGTGCGACGTTCTGCTCGTCGACCGCGTAGCCGTCGCGGCGACCGGCGGCCTCCACCAGGCGCTCTTCGGCGGCCAGGACCTTGCTCGAGGTGAACAGGTGGACGCCGCCGACGGTGTAGACCGAGGACCCGTCCAGCTTGCGCAACTCGGGCGGCTCGGAGATCTCGTCGAAGGGGCGAGTGATGCTGATCGAGCAGCCGTCAAGGACCTCGCTGACCAGCAGGCCGACGACGGTGCTGACCTGGTCGGTGGGCACGTTGGCGGCCCGCACCTGGCGCTGGGCCTCGGCGTAGACGTGCCAGTACTGCCAGGTGGCGCGGCCGCCTTCCATCGTCGTCACAATCCGATCGCTGATCTTGGCGAACCACGCCGCGTCGGCGACCGGGGCGGTCGCGGCGGCGGTCGGGTTGAGTGCGCCGTGGAGCATCTGCTGGAGGTCTCGCGGTGAGCCGAGGACCTCGACCGCCTCGCGGTTCCAGGCCTCCCGCTGCTCGGCCAGCGAGCTCGGCTCGTGCTTGGCCTCGCGGGTCTCCAGCGTGGCCCGCTGGGCCAGCTGCAGCGTCTCGATCGGTGTCGGCGGGCGGCCGTGGGATGCCTGGAACTCGGCGGCCAGCACCTTGCGGCGGGCCTCGACGCTGACGCGGCGCTTGGAGAAGCGGTGGTTGAGGTCGGGGTCGACGCCGACGATCTCGCGCACCGGCCGCTTCCGGGCGGCGGGATTCGGGCGCTCCGCGAACCGCACCCCCAGCGCGTCGCCCAGGTGCCGCTCGAGCGCAGTGTTGTAGGTCTCCGAGGCAGAGACCTTGGCCTTGTAGAGCAGCCGGCCGTCGATCGCCAGCCACTTCCCGTCGAGGGTCTGGACCTTGTTCGCGACCGCGACGTGGGTGTGCAGATCCGGGTCGCCGGCGCGGGAGTCGCGGTGGGTGAACGCCGTGGCCAGCAGGCCGCGGACGTTGACCTGGCGGATCCCGTTGGTGCCCTGGCGGGTGAACAGCGCCTTGGTCTCGATGAAGTGCAGCGCGTCCTTGATCGCCGCCTGGTGGGCGCGCTCGATGACCGCGGCGGTCTTGGGGTCGGCCAGTGCCCACAGCGTGGAGACGCTCTTCACCGGCGAGAAGGTGAGGTCGTATCCGGCCACGGCGTTGGTCTTGGGCCGGGAGTGCTTGGCGATCGTGGCGGCGAGCTCGCGCGCGTCGGCAGGCTCGCGGCCGTGCTCGGCCCGGAAGAAGTCACGCCCGACCTCGGTGCGAATCCGTGCCCGCTCCTGCGCGGGGACCGGCCAGTCGCCCGGCAGCCCGGCGGCCTCGTTGACGGCCGCGAGGCGCTTGGCGACCTCGACCCGGAAGGCGCTGACGTCGTTCTCGAAGACCTTGTACGGGGTACCGAGACGAGCGGCCGCCTTGTAGTCGGCCTCGGTCGGGCTCGCGACGTCGGCGCGACCGACCCGCAGATCCAGCTCCTTGATCCGCTGGTCTGCGAGGGGGTGGTGGCCGGCGCCGAACAGTGCCGACATGTGGTCGGCGGTCACGATGTCGCCGGCGTTCAGGCCCTCGATGCCCGCCATGCCGGACCCGACCCACACGCCGGGAGTCTCGCCCTTCTCGGTGTAGTAGCTCGCGAGCCCGACGTGACCCTTGTCGGTGGCGTCCATCGCTGCGACCTGGCGGGTCAGGTAGTCGTACCCCGACCCGGCCGTCAGCTTGTGGAGGCTCATCGTCACGGGCACCTACGTCCGATCGGGGCCTCGGAACGATCAATTTCGCAGCGAAGTTTCGTCTGTTCTTTCTATTCGGCGAACCGGGAATGCACTAGGTGTGTGGAGGTTGGGGTGCGACTGAGTTCGAGGGGGGACGCTGGGGCGCTCGGGAGGGGCTCAGCGGTGTCGGTGTGAGGGTGCTGGTCGGGTGAGGCTGGTGAGGGTGTTGGAAAGGTTCTTCGGCGGTGGTGATCGCTCGGGGTCCGGGTTGTGTCCTAGGTGACTGTCAGAGTCCATGTCGACACGAGCGAGGGATGACCGGATGAGTCAGCAGACGATGCGCCAGAAGGCGCGACGTGACGCGCGGAGTGTCACGTCGAAACGGAGGGCTGCGCTCTTCGAGCGCGCCAAGCGGCTGGAAGACCTGGCGGTGCAGGTGATGACTGCGGTCGGAGAGCGGGACGCTGCGGTGGCCGAGGCAGAGAAGCGGGCTGGGGCCGCGCTGCGCGAGATGACGATGGTCGAGGGCGTGACACTGCGCGAGGCCGTCGAGTGGTGCGGCGACCAGATCGGCGTGCGAGAGGCGACGCGGCTGCGGCGGCTGGCCGAGAACGACCAGGACGCCGAGAAGGGCGACGAGGACGGCGCTAGGGCGCCGGCCGCGACGGCTGCGCCCGCCGCGAGTGGGGGAGCGGGTGCCGGTACGGCGGTTGGATGACGCCGGCCTCGCGGCAGTGACTGCGGCGATCGCGGACCCGAGGGTGCTCGCGCGCTACCGGGCCAAGGTCGCCACGGTGCCGGGGAGCGAGTGCCTGTGGTGGACCGGGGCGGTTGCGGGCCGGTCCGAGCGTGACCGCACGGACGGCGGCGGACATGGTCTGTTCTGGTTTGCGCCGGGACGGGTGATCATCGCGCACCGGTTCGCGTTCGCGGTGATGAACGGTGTGGACGCGCTCGCCCAGGCGCGGCTGCTCGGGCACCGGTGTCACAACCCGCTGTGCCAGCGGGTCGCACCGGATCACGTGGTGGCGTCGAGCGCGGCGCAGAATCGGCGCGAGTGGTCGGTCCAGCGGCGGCTGCCCTACAGCCCACTGGCCGACCCGCGCGGCCCGCGTCGGCGGGCTCGGGAACTTCGCGACCTCGCGCGTGAGGACCCGCAGCTAGTGGCCGACGACCTCGCGCGACTCCAAGAGCTACTGGGCGAGCAACTGACGCTGTGGTGAGCGACGCGGCGTCACCACAGCGCCGCCTGGGCTCCGGCACCGGCCGGTGCGTGCTGGGCGCAGTCGGTGGCCAGCAGATGGCGGCCGTCGCTGGTCGACCAGCACAGCGAGTCCAGACAGGCATAGTGCTCGCACCCCATCCGAACCAACGGCGGGCAGTCGGGGCCGACGAAGCCGGAGAGGAAGTTGATCCGGCGCAAGGGACGCCCGCAACGGACACAGCACTGCGGGCGGCGCGCCTGCCGGATGGTGGCCAAGGGATCACCCGGCCTCAGCGGCGAGGTCGAGCCGTGCAGACGCGGCGGTGGCAACGGCGGTGATCTGCGCGGCGAGCGCACGCAACTCGGCGGGCGTGCCCTCAATCGCGATCACGTCGTCCTGGGCGAGAGTCAGGACCGGGCGGCGGTGCTCCCCAGCACCCACCCAGTCTTCGCCCGGGGTGAGGACCTGGACGCTGGTCTCAGCGGCGGCCAGCCACTCGATGTGTGCGCTCATCGGATCACCTCGACGGGGAAGGTCGTGGCGGTGTTCGGCGTCTGCTTGGTCATGGCTCCTCCTTCGGTTGGGCCGGTGGCGGGCCGGACTCGGGGTCTCAGCCCGCCACCGGAAGAACTGGCGC
>NZ_JBDYKJ010000004.1:0-101957 GCF_040012395.1 Nocardioides sp. 31GB23
CTCCCACCCCCACCCGCCGCCTGCGGATGCCCTCCTTCGGTGTCCAGGTGCTCCTCGGCCTCGTCCTGGGCGTCGTCCTCGGCCTCGTGGCCCGCTCGATGGGCCCCGACGGCGCCTCCGCCACCGGTGAGGTCGACCCCAACTGGCTGACCGAGACCCTCACCACCGTCGGCGGCACCTTCGTCACCCTGCTCAAGGCGGTCGTACCGGCCCTGGTCTTCCTGGCGATCGTCGCCTCGATCGCCAACCTCCGCGACGTCGCGGGGGCCGCCAGGCTGGCCTGGAAGACGTTGGCGTGGTTCGCCGGCACCGCGCTGATCGCCGTCTCCATCGGCATCACGCTCGGGCTGGTGCTCCAGCCCGGCTCGCGCACCAGCGTCTCCGCGGACGCGGCCTCGGAGCCCGCGAGCAGCGGGTCGTGGCTGGACTTCCTCAACGGCCTGGTGCCCGCCAACGTGCTGGGCCTGCAGGCCAGCGGCGGCGACGACGGCAGCGTCGCGCTCTCCTTCAACGTGCTGCAGATCCTGGTCGTCGCGATCGCCGTCGGCATCGCCACGCTCAAGGTCGGCGAGGCCGCGGAGCCCTTCCTGGTCGTGGTGCGCTCGGCGCTGGCCGTGGTGCAGAAGGTGCTCTGGTGGATCATCCTGCTGGCCCCGGTCGCCACGGTGGGCCTGCTCGGCAAGGCGGTCGCGACGTACGGCTGGGACGCGCTGGGCTCCCTCGGCGTCTTCACCGGCGCGATCTACGCCGGGCTGCTGCTGGTGCTGCTCGTGGTCTACCCCGTGCTGCTGCGTGTCAACGGTCTCTCGGTGCGCCAGTTCTTCTCCGGCGCGTGGCCGGCCATCTCGCTGGCCTTCGTCTCGCGCTCCTCGGTCGGCACGATGCCGGTCACCGAGTCGGTCACCGAGCGCAACCTGGGCGTTCCGCGCGCCTACTCCTCGTTCGCGGTGCCGCTCGGCGCGACCACCAAGATGGACGGCTGCGCCTCGATCTACCCGGCGATCTCCGCGATCTTCGTGGCTCAGTTCTTCGGGGTCGACCTGGCGGTCACCGACTACCTGCTCATCGTGGTGGTCTCGGTGATCGGCTCGGCCGCCACGGCCGGGGTCACCGGCGCCACGGTGATGCTCACGCTGACCCTCTCGACGCTGGGCCTGCCCCTCGAGGGCGTCGGCCTGCTGCTGGCGATCGACCCGATCCTCGACATGGGCCGCACCGCGGTCAACGTCACCGGCCAGGCGCTGGTGCCGACCCTGGTGGCCAAGCGTGAGGGCATCCTCGACCACGAGGTGTACGACGCTCCGCGCACCGGGGGCTGGGTCCGCGCCGCGGCGGTCGAGGAGGACCGGCCGGCGGCGACCGTGTCGACCGTGTCGACCGGCCCGTCGCTCGAGCCGTCCGCCCGCGTCTGAGCCCGCTCGCCGGGCCCCGTCACCTGCTTCGGCGGGCTCGGCGGGGCCGGGCTCAGGCCCCGCGGGGCTGACAGGCCGGGCAGCGGAACCCGTGCCGGCCGGCGGCGGTGAAGCGCTCGACCGGTCCGCCGCAACGTGGGCACCGGGCGCCGTCGTCGCGTCTGTGCAGCAACCACCCGCGCGGGAAGTCGCGGACCTCTCCCGCGACCGCCCGCTCGATCACCCGGCGCAGCTGGCGGTGCAGCCGTCGTGCCTCGCCGCGCGAGACCTCCGCGGCCGGGGCCCGTGGGTCGAGGCGGGCCTGGAAGAGGACCTCGTCGCTGTAGATGTTGCCCAGGCCCGCCATGCGGCCCTGGTCCATCAGCGTCGGCTTCAGCGCCCCACGGCTCCGGGCCAGCACCGCCCGCAGGCCCGCCAGGTCGAGGTCGAGCGCGTCCGGTCCGAGGTCGCGCTGCGCCACGTCGTCGTCGACGCACCCCACGAGGCCGACCTCGCCCAGCTTGCGCTGGTCGACCAGCAGCAGCCGACGCCCCTGCGAGAGGGCCAGGACGACCCGCGTGTGCCGGGGCAGCTCCTCGTCGGCGGCCCCCGTGGCCAGGTGCCCGGTCATCCCGAAGTGCAGCCGCAGCCGGGGGCCGTCGCCGAGGCCGACGTAGAGCTGCTTGCCGTGCCGGCGGGTGCCGGTCACCCGGCTGCCGGCCAGGGCCCGGTCGAGCTCGGCCGAGGTGGTCGCCAGGACGTCGCCGTCCAGCACGTCGACCCCCTCGATGCGGCGATCGGTCGTGGCCTCGACCAGGCGACGGCGGAAGACCTCGACGTCGGGCAGCTCCGGCATGCCCGACCGGTACCCCACGGGGGCGTCGCCCACACGCATGACTGCGGTTCTTACCGGGTACCAGGAGCGCGACACCAGATCGACCCCGACAGGCAGGAGCACCGATGGCAGGCGTCCCGAGCCCGGCTCTCGCCACGCTGAGCCACGAGCGCTCCTGGCGCGAGGGGTGGATCTACGAGCGCAAGCTCGACGGCCAGCGGGTGCTGGCGGTGCGCGACGGGTCGGGCGCCCGCCTCTACTCCCGGTCGGGACGCGACGTCACGGCAGCGTTCCCCGAGGTCGCCGAGGCGCTCGCCGCACAAGAGGCGCCCGAGTTCGTGGTGGACGGCGAGGTGGTGGCCTTCGAGGGCTCGCGCACCAGCTTCGCGCGGCTCCAGCCACGCATCCACCTCTCGGACCCCGAGCGGGCCCGCCGCACCGGTGTGGCGGTCTGGTTCTACGTCTTCGACGTGCTCGAGATCGGCGAGCGCGACCTGCGGGGCGAGCCGCTGCTCGAGCGCAAGCGTGCGCTGCGGGGCCTCCTGACGTGGCGGCGCCCCCTGCGCAGCACCCCGCACCGGGTACGGGGCGGCGAGGACTGGTTCGCCGAGGTCTGCCGGCGCGGCTGGGAGGGCCTGATCGCCAAGCGCGCCGACGCGGCGTACCCCTCGGGACGCACGGACGCCTGGTTGAAGTTCAAGTGCGAGGCCGGTCAGGAGCTCGTCGTGGTGGGCTGGAGCGAGCCGACCGGCTCACGCGTCGCCCTGGGGGCGCTCCTGCTGGGCTACCACGACGGTGACGACCTGGTCTACGCCGGCAAGGTCGGCACCGGCTTCTCCGAGAGGGTGCTGCGCGACCTCCACGAGCGGCTCACCGACCTCGAGGTGCCCACGTCGCCGTGCACCCGCGGCGCGCTGCCCGGGGCCGGGAGGCGGCGTGGCGGGGTGCACTGGGCACGACCGGTGCTGGTCGCGGAGGTCGCCTTCACGGAGTGGACCTCGGCGGGCCAGCTGCGGCACCCGCGCTTCCTCGGGCTGCGGCACGACAAGCCGGCCGGCGACGTGGTGAGGGAGGCCCGATGAGTGAGGAGGCCGAGGTGGCGGGCGTCCGGGTGACCAAGCCCGCCAAGGTCCTGGTGCCCGGAGCAGGGGAGGCGCCGGAGGTCACCAAGGTCGACCTGGCGCGCTACCACCAGGCGGTCGCCGACCTGGTGCTGCCGCACCTGCGAGACCGTCCCATCTCGATGCAGCGCTTCCCCGACGGCCTCGGCGGGGCGTCGTTCTACGAGAAGAAGGTCCCGGCGCACTTCCCCGACTTCGTGCGCACCGTCGAGGTCGCCACGGGGGAGAGGCCCCAGCGCCAGGTGGTGGTCTCCGACACCCGGACCCTGGTCCTCCTGGCCCAGCAGGCGTGCCTGACCCCGCACGCGTGGCTGAGCAGGGCCGACCGGCTCGAGCGCCCCGACCAGCTGGTCTTCGACCTCGATCCCTCGGTGCCGGGCCTGGCCGCGGTGCGCAGGGCCACCACCCTGGTCGGCGAGCTGCTCGACGATCTCGGCCTCACCTCCGTGGTCAAGACCAGCGGGTCGCGGGGCTACCACGTGGTGGTGCCGCTGCGTCGGCTCCAGGGCTTCGACGAGGTGCGCGACTTCGCCCGCCAGGTCGCGCAGGTGCTCGTCGAGCGCGAGCCCGACCTGCTCACGCTCGAGGCGCGCAAGGACCGCAGGGGCGAGCGGGTGCTCGTGGACGTGATGCGCAACGGCTACGGGCAGACCCTGGTGCCGCCGTACGCCGTGCGCGCCCGGCCCGGGGCGCCGGTCTCGGCCCCGATCACCTGGGCCGAGCTGGGCAGTGTCGAGCCCGACCAGGTGCGGCTGCACGACCTCGACCGACGCCTGCAGCGCGCGGGCGACCCGTGGTCCGAGCTGCCACGCGGCCAGGGCCTCGGCGCGGCCCGGCGGCGGCTGGCCCGAGAGTCGTAGCCCTCACGAGGGGTCGCGCGCGAGATCCTCGTTGGTGCGTCCGCTGAGGACCGACTCGTTCTGCGTCGACGTCGGGCGCCGCCGGCGGTCGGCGCCCTCGTCGTCGACCTTGACCAGCATCCAGGCCGCGTCGTCGCCGCCCATCCGGGTGTGGGTCAGGGCGAAGGCGCCGCTCAGCTTCTCGCCGTGCAGACGGACCTTGAGGTGCCCGGCGTCCAGGGCGTCCTGAGCCTCCTGCGGCTCGCCGTCCCTCTCGGTCAGGTTCTCGTAGGTCCCGGCGTCCCACACCACGACGGTGCCGGCGCCGTAGCCCTCGTCGATGCGGCCCTCGAAGCCGGCGTAGTCCAACGGGTGGTCCTCGGTACGCCGCGCCAGGCGCTTGTCGGAGGGGTCCACCGACGGTCCCTTGGGCACCGCCCACGAGACGAGTACGCCCTCGATCTCGAGCCGCAGGTCGAAGTGCAGGCTCGAGGCGTCGTGGCGCTGGACCACGAACACCGGCTCGTGCCCCGCACCGGCGGGACCGCTGCTGCCCGCCGGCTCGGGGCTGGTGCTCGATCGTCTGTCGCGGTACTCCTCGAGCCTGTCCTGTGCCATGCATGCCCTGTACCCGTCGCGCGGTCCGACGATGCCTCGCGGCCTCGCGCGATACGCCTGCGCGGCCACCCGCCGCAGGGCATGCTGGGGGCATGACGACCACGCGCACGGCCCGTTCCTCCGCGCTCCTGGCCGCGGCCGTGCTCAGCCTGCCGCTGGCGCTGGGCGCTTGCAGCTCCGGCGACGACGTGGAGGCCTACTGCGCCGAGCTGGCCGACTCCGTGGACGAGCTGGGCGCGCTCGGCAGCGGCGGCGACGTCAGCTTCGGCGAGGTCGCCGACGCCTTCGACCAGCTCGGTGACGCCGCCCCCGACGAGGTCGCCGAGCAGTGGCAGACGCTCAACGAGGGCTTGGCCGAGGTCGAGGACCGGCTCGACGAGGCGGGCCTGAGCATGGACGAGCTCGACACCATGATGAGCGGCGAGGGCGACCCGGAGGCCGACCTCGAGAAGCTGGAGGCCATGGGCAGCGCGCTCGAGGGCCTCGAGGGCGAGGAGCTGGACGCCGCGGGCGAGGAGATCGAGGAGCACGCCCTGGCGGAGTGCGACATCACGCTGGAGTGAGGGGCCGGCCGGGTCAGGGCCGGAACCCGTCGTTCGGCACCACCACGGCCCGTCCCGAGACCGTGCCGCTGGCCAGGTCGCGGTAGGCCTGGGCCGCGTCGGCGAGCGTGTACAGCGTGGTGTGCGACCGGAGCAGCCCGCGAGCCCCGAGGTCGAGCACGTCGACGAGCTCGCGGCGGTTGCCCCAGTAGGTCGACTGCACGCTCGCCTCGTAGGGCACCCCGAAGAAGGAGACCGGCAGGGTCCCGCCGCCGAGGCCCACGATGGTCAGGTCGCCGAGCTGGCGCAGGCACGCCGCGCCGGTCGCCAGGGTCTCGTCGGAGCCGACCATGTCGAGCACGACGTCGACGCCGACCCCCTGGGTGGCCTCCCGCACCTCGGCGACCAGGTCGTCACCGGGCGCAAGAGCGAGGTCGGCTCCGCACTCCAGGGCCAGGTCGCGGGCCGAGCCGCGCGGGTCGACGGCCACGACCCGTGCCGCGGTGGTCGCGCGGAGCACCTGCACGCACAGGTGGCCCAGGCCGCCGACCCCGATCACCAGCGCGGTCGCGGTCGGGCCGAGCTTGGGCCACGAGCGGCGTACGGCGTGGTAGGGCGTCAGGCCCGCGTCGGTCAGCGGCGCGGCGTCGGTCGGCTCGAGGCCCTCAGGCAGCGCGACCACGTGCCGGGCGGCCGGCACCAGGAGGAACTCCGCCATCCCGCCGTCGAGGCCCAGGCCGCCGCCGCCCCCCGGCACCGGCGCCAGGTCGGGGCGCTCGCAGTAGGTCTCGAGGCCGTCCAGGCAGCGCCGGCAGGTCCCGCAGCCCCACGCCCCGACGACCGCGACGGGCTGCCCCGGCTCGAGCCCGCGCACGCCGGAGCCCAGCGTGTGCACCCAGCCGGCGTTCTCGTGGCCGAGCGTGAACGGAGGTCCCCACGGCAGGGCCCCCGCCTCGAACTCGTGCATCAGGTGCAGGTCGGAGTGGCAGGCGCCGGAGGCTCCCACCTGCACCAGCACCTCACCGGGGCCCGGCTCGGGCACCGCCACCTCCTCCAGCTCGGGCTCGCTGTGCCACTGCTTGAGACGTAGTGCCTGCATGCCGGTCCTCCCCGCGTGCGTCCTGGTCGCGACCCCTCCACCCTGGTGCCGAGCCGGGCCGGCCACCCAGGGCCCAAGGCACGCGCAGCCGTGGACCTTGGTCCCTGTGGCGGGCGCCGGAGGACCGTGAGGCTGGAGCCGGACCCAGCCGGGTCGGACCCCAGGAGGCCCCGATGAGCCAGCCCACCCCTCACCCCGTCGTCGTCGCCCTGGGCGAGCAGCCGGCCGACGCGGCCCTGGCCTTCGCCGTGGACGAGGCACGGCGACGAGGGTGCGGCGTGCACCTGCTGCACGTCGTGCACGCCCTCCCGCAGGGGCCCGAGATGGTGCTGGTGCAGTCGGTCGACGTCGAGGCGATCGGCCGCCGGAGCCTGCGCGAGGCCCTCGACCTGTGCCGTGGCATGGCGGGAGAGACGATCCCGGTCACCGGGCGGCTGCTGCTGGGCACCGTCGTGCACGAGCTCGTCGACGCCGTCGCCGACCTCGAGGCGGCCCGGATGGTGGTGCTCCAGCACCGTGACCTCTCGCGCGTACGTCGCCTGGTGTCGCGCTCGACCACCAGCGGGCTGGCCGCGCGCCTGCACGTGCCGCTGGTCTCGGTGCCGACGGGCTGGGTCGCGCCGCCCGACGACGCGGCGCCCGGCCTGGTGACCGCGGGCGTGGACGTGCCGCACCGCAGCGACGCGGTGCTGCGCGCCGCCGTCGACGCGGCCCGCGCGAGGGGGGCTCGCCTGGAGCTGGTGCACTCGTGGTCGCTGCCCGGGCTGCACGACGACCCCTCGCTGGCCCGGGTGCACGGGGAGAGCATCGCGGTGCAGGAGGCCGAGGAGATCCGCGACCGGCTGGTCGAGCTGGGCCTGGACCTCGACGGCCTCGAGGTCGAGGTGCGCACCCCGCAGTCGCCGGCCGCCGAGCGGCTGGTCGAGGCCAGCGAGGCGTCGAGCCTGCTGGTCGTGGGCAAGCACGACCCGATGGTGCCGCTCGGATCCCACGTGGGCCCGGTCGCCGGGGCCGTGCTGCGCGAGGCGCAGTGCCCGGTGATGCTCGTCGACCCGCACCGGCCGGGCTGAGGGGGAGTCGTGGACGAGACGAGCCCGCCGCCCGTCGTCGTGGCGGTCGGCAGCGACGGTGCCGGTCGTGCGGCCCTCGACTTCGCCGTGGACGAGGCGGTGCGGGCGGGCTGCGGCGTACACCTGCTGCACGTCGCGCCGGCCTTCGTGCACGGCCCCGACAGCATCCTGGTCACCTCGCCCGAGGTGCAGGAGCGCGGCCGCCGCGTGCTCGACGAGGCGTTCCAGGTGGCCAGGCGGGTGGTCCCGCCCACGACCGCGCTGACCGCCGACCTGGGGGTCGGGCCGGTCGTGGAGTCGTTGCGCGAGACCACCCGGGGGGCTCGGATGGTCGTCGTGCAGCACCGCGACCTGTCCCGGGTGCACCGGCTGGTCTCACGATCGGTGACCAACAGCCTCGGCGCCCACCTGCGGGTGCCGGTCGTGGCGGTCCCGTCGACGTGGAGCCCGGGGCACGCTCCCGGCCAGGAGCCGCGGGTCACCGTCGGCGTCGACGTGCCGGTGCGTTCCGAACGGGTGCTGCGCGCCGCCGTCGCCGAGGCGGCCGGGCGCGGCGCGAGCCTGCACGCCCTGCACGCCTGGCGGCTGACGGGGATGTACGACGGGGGCGTCACCTCGCGGGCGCAGGTGCAGGAGCTGGCCGAGCGGGCGGCCGACGAGATCCGCCAGGCCCTGGGGGCCGCCGGCGTCGACGCGATGCAGGTGCGGGCCACGGTGGAGACCCGGCGCGGCTCGCCCGCGGAGGTCCTGGTCGAGGCCAGCGGCAGCTCCGACCTGCTGGTCCTGGGCCGCCACGACCCCCTGGTGCCGCTCGGCTCCCACCTCGGTCCGGTGGCCCGCGGGGTGCTGCACGAGGCCCGCTGCCCGGTGCTGCTCGTCGACCCGCACGACTCCACGCACCGTCGTGGCAGGCTCGGGACGTGATCCTGCTCGCCTCGTTCGTCCTGCTCGTCGTCGCGTCCGCCGTCGGCTTCGCGATCGGCAGGTCCGGCGCGCCGCGAGCGCCCGACCCGGCCACCACCACCGCGGTGCGTCGCCGCGACGCCTTCATCGAGCACCTGCGCGAGGTCGCCTGGCGCGATCGCGACATCGCTCCCGAGCTGTCCACCGTGCTGCTCGACGACATCCGCCGCTTCACCGCCGACCCCGACGGCTGGGACCCCCGCTCGCTGGGGTGAGGCCCGGCCGGCCGGGGACTCCTGCAGTGGCTAGGGTGCAGCGGTGACCCGCTCCGAGAAGTTCACCTTCCCCGGCTCCGGCGGCCACGACCTGGCTGGGCGCCTCGACCTGCCCGAGCAGCGACCGCGCGCGCTGGCGCTCTTCGCCCACTGCTTCACCTGCGGCAAGGACGTGGTCGCGGCCTCGCGGATCAGCCGGCGGCTGGTCGAGCGGGGGTTCGGGGTGCTGCGCTTCGACTTCACCGGGCTCGGCGGCAGCGACGGCGAGTTCGCCAACACCGACTTCACCTCCAACGTCGAGGACCTCGTCGCGGCCGCGTCGGCGCTCGAGGAGCGCCACGCGGCGCCGTCGCTGCTGATCGGGCACAGCCTCGGCGGGGCCGCGGTGGTCGCGGCCGCGGCACGCATCGAGTCGGTCACCGCGGTGGCCACCATCGGCGCACCGGCCGACCCCGGCCACGTCGCCCAGGTCTTCGACGACGACGACCGGGCGCGCATCCGTCGTGAGGGCCGGGCCGAGGTGGTCCTGGCCGGCCGGCGCTTCACCGTCGGGGCAGGTCTGCTCGAGGACGTCGAGACCCAGCGGCTCGAGGCCGCGCTGGGCGGGCTGGAGCGGGCGCTGCTGGTGATGCACGCCCCCGGCGACCAGCAGGTCGACATCGACAACGCCCGTCGGCTCTACGAGTGGGCGCGCCACCCCAAGAGCTTCGTCACCCTCGACGGCGCCGACCACCTGCTCACCGTGCCTCGCGACGCCGAGTACGTCGCCGACGTGCTCTCGGTCTGGGCGGCGCGCTACCTGCCCGAGCCGGCGCCCGCGACGGCCCAGGACCCCGAGCACCCCGACGAGCCCGACGAGAGCGCCGGCTCGGTCCTGGTCGAGGAGACCCACGAGGGGCGCCTGGTGCAGTCGGTGCAGGCGGGCCGGCACACCTGGCGGGCCGACGAGCCGCTGGGCGTGGGCGACGACACCGGGCCGACGCCCTACGACCTGCTGCTCTCGGCGCTGGGCACCTGCACCTCGATGACGTTGCGGATGTACGCCGACCGCAAGCGGCTCGCGCTCGAGCACGTCGCCGTGCGCCTGTCCCACCGGCGCAACCACCCCGACGACTGCGCCGCCGTCGACGGTCCCGACGGTCCTGATGGTCCCGGCGGCCCGTGCCGGGTGGAGGCGATCCACCGCGAGATCACCCTGGTCGGCGACCTCGACGACGCGGAGCGCGAGCGGCTGCTGCAGATCGCCGACCGGTGCCCGGTGCACCGTACGGTCACCGGCGACGTCCACATCGTGAGCGTGCTCGCGCCCAGGCCTTAACTCTGCTCGAGTTAACCCATATGCTGAACTCATGGTGGTCCTGGTCACGCTGATCGGCGACATGGTCGGCTCTCGACAGCTCCCCGACCGGGCCGCGGTGCAGCGCCGGCTCGCTGACGTGCTCGCCGAGGTGACCGACCTGCTCGAGCCCGCCCAGCGCCTCGAGACGACGGTCGGCGACGAGTTCCAGGGCGCGTTCCGCGACGTCGGCACCGCGACGCTGGCGGCGCTGCTGGTGCGGCTCGCGATGCTGCCCGAGGTCGACGTGCGCTGCGGGCTGGGCCACGGTGACGTCACCGTGCACGACGCCACGCGCTCACCCCTGCTGCAGGACGGACCCGGCTGGTGGGCGGCCCGGGCCGCGCTCGAGGAGCTCGCCCGCCCCCGCCGCTCGGCGGCCCGCACCTGGTTCGAGGGACCCGGCCAGGGCGGTGTCAACGCGTTCCTGCTGACCCGCGACGCCCTGGTCGACCGGCTCGGCGAGCGCGGGCTGCGGCTGCTCGCCGCGTCGCTGCGCGGCGCCACCCAGAGCGACATCGCCGCCAGCGAGTCGATCTCGCGGTCCGCGGTCAGCCAGCAGTTCGCCCGCGGTGTCGGCGCGGTGCGCGATGCTCAGGCCCTGATGTCCCCGCCGGGGGCCGGGGGAGGGGACGACGAGTGAGCCTGGCCCTGCTCGGCACCTGGCTGGCCGCCGTGGGTGCCGGCGACCTCGCGCGGGCGTCGTACGACGTCGTCTCGCCGCGGCGCGCCGCCGCCTGCATCGCGGTGGGCCTGGGCGTGCTGCTGGCCGGCCTGCTGGTGCTCGACCTCGAGCCCGCGCGGGTGCTCCTGCTCTGGGTGCTGCTGGGCTCCCTGCAGGCGGTGTGGCTGCTGGGCTCGGCGCTGGCGGTCGGTCCCGACCGCACCGGCCCGTGGCGCGACCGGGCCCGGGCCCTGGCCCTGCTGGCGCTCGGCGCCGGCGCCGTCGCGGCCGTGCTCGGCGCGGCCCTGCTGACGACCGAGCCCACGCTGCCGGCCCGGCTGGCCGGCACGGTCCTGGGCCGCTGGCCGGTCTCCGACGTCGTCGTCGCGACCGGTGTCGTGCTCGTGCAGCTGGCTAGCGCCAACGTGGCGGTGCGCCTGGTGCTCGGGCCGATGGAGCGGCTCTTCATCGTCGGGCTCGGCGCCGTCGGCGAGCTGACCGCCGCGGCCGTGGTGATCGCCGCCAAGGGCCTGCTGCGCTTCCCCGAGCTGCAGCGCGCCCAGCAGCAGCGCCCACCCGCCGGGCCGAGCGACGTGACCGAGTACTTCCTCGTCGGCAGCTTCGCCAGCTGGCTCGTCGCCCTCGGGGGCGCCGCGCTGATCCACCTCGCCTGACCCGCCCAGCCCGCCTCGTCCCCAGGAGTCCCCGTGCCCGACCTCGCCGACCCGCTCGTCCTGCCCAGCGGCCTGCGCCTGCCCAACCGCCTGGTCAAGGCCGCGATGACCGAGAACCTGGCGGACGCCCGCAACCAGCCCACCACCGCCCACGAGCGGCTCTACCGGCGCTGGGCCGCGGGCGGCTCGGGGCTGCTGGTGACCGGCAACCTGATGGTCGACCGGCGTTTCCTCGAGCGCAGCCGCAACATCGTGGCCGACGCCCACCTCGACGTCGAGCGCCTCGCCCGGGTGCGCCGCGCCGCCGCCGGGGTGCCGCTGGTGGCCCAGCTCAGCCACCCGGGGCGCCAGACCAACCGCTTCGTCTCCCGCGAGCCGGTGGCCCCCAGCGACGGCGGGGCCGTGGCGATGATGGGGCTCTTCCGCCGCCCCCGGGCGCTCAGCGCCGCCGAGGTCGACGACGTCGTGCGCGGCTTCGGCGCCGCCGCGGCGCGCTGCGAGGAGGCCGGTCTCGACGGCGTGCAGGTGCACGCCGCGCACGGCTACCTGCTGGCCCAGTTCCTCTCCCCGCACGTCAACCGGCGCACCGACCGCTGGGGAGGCGACGTGGCCGGCCGGGCCGCGGCGCTGCTGTCCACGGTGCGTGCGGTGCGCGAGCGCACCCGCGACGGCTTCACCGTCGCGGTGAAGCTCAACTCCTCCGACTTCCGCCACGGTGGCTTCACCGAGGACGACGCCGAGGAGGTCGTGCGGCTGCTGGTGCAGGAGGGAGTCGACCTCGTCGAGGTCTCCGGCGGCACCTACGAGAACCCGGCGCTCTTCGGTGTGGGCGTCGACGCCGCGACGGCGGCGACCACGGTCAAGGAGGCCTACTTCGCCGCGTTCGCAGCCCGGGCCCGGGCGGCGGCGCCGGGGGTGCCGATCATGCTCACCGGCGGCATCCGCACCCGCGCCGCGATGCAGGCCCTGCTCGACTCGGGCGCGGTCGACCTGGTGGGCCTGGGCCGGCCGCTGGCCATCGACCCCGAGCTGCCCGGCAAGCTGCTGGCCGGCGACCCCGGCGCCGAGCTGCCGGCCTACCGGCTGCCGACCGTGGCCGGGGTGGCGGGGGAGTCGGAGTGGTACGAGACCCAGCTGCGCCGCATCGGCGCCGGCCGTGACGTGCACCCCGGGCTGAGCGCCGTGCGCGCGGCCTCGGGGTTCGTCACCGGGGAGGCCGTGCGCGGCCTGCGCGAGCGTCGCCGTCGCCTGGCGCTGGCCGCGACGGCGGGGCCCCCGTCGGGCTCCTAGGACACCGTCGACGGGGGACGAGGCCCCTCGGTCCTGGCATGCTGCGCCCATGGGCCACCTCGAGCTGCCACGCGCCACCCGCTTCGGCGACCTCGTCCTCGACGTCCGCACCTGGGGCCCCGACGACGGCGTGCCCGTGGTGCTGCTGCACGGCTTCCCCCAGAGCGCGGCCAGCTGGGCACCGGTGGCCGGGCTGCTCGACGGCACCGGCCTGCGACTGGTGGCCCCCGACCAGCGCGGCTACTCCGCGCGGGCCCGCCCCGACGACGTGGCGGCGTACGCCGTCGAGGAGCTCGCCGGCGACGTGCTGGCCCTCGTCGACGCCCTGGTCGAGGGGTTGGGCCACGAGCGCGTGCACCTGGTCGGCCACGACTGGGGAGCCTCGGTGGCGTGGTGGGTCGCCGCGCACCACCCCGAGCGGCTGCACACCCTCACCGCGCTCTCCGTGCCGCACCTCGCGGCCTTCGGGCGCGCGCTGGTGAGCGACCCCGAGCAGCGCGAGCGCTCGGCGTACCTCAAGGTCTTCCGCCGTCCGGGCGCCGCCGAGGAGCAGCTGCTGGCCGACGGCGAGGCCGGGCTGCGGGCCGTCTACGCCGGGCGGGTCCCGCCCGAGGCCGTGGAGCGCGACGTGGCGCTGATGCGCGACGGGGCGCTCGGCCCTGCGCTGGGCTGGTACCGCGCGATGACCGACATGTCCGACCTGCCGCCCGTGCGGGTGCCCACGACGTTCGTCTGGGGCGAGGACGACCAGGCCACGGCTCCCGCCGCCGCGCACGGCTGCGGCGAGCACGTCGACGCCGACTACCGCTTCGTGGCGCTCGAGGGCGTCTCGCACTGGTCGCTCGACGAGGTGCCCGAGGTCGTCGCGGCCGAGGTCCGGCGGCGGGTCGGGACGCCGGGCGGGTGACGTCGACGCTGCGGGTGCGGGCCATGGGGCCCGCCGACCTCGCCGCGGCCGCCGACCTGCTGGCCGACGCGTTCGCCGAGGGCACCAACCTCGCCTCCTTCGTGCCCGAGCGCGGGCGCCGCGAGCGGCTGCGGCGCTTCTTCACCGTCGCCGGCGAGGTCGACGTGCTCGTCCACGGCGTGGCCGAGGTCGCGGTGAGCGGCGTGGGCGCCCACGAGCGGCTGCTCGCCGTGGCCTGGTGGCACCCGCCCCGGGCCGTGGAGGCGGCCGCGCCGGTGTCGTGGTCGTGGCGCGAGGTGCCCAGCGCCCTGGCCGTCTTCGGCGTACGCCGCCTGCTCGCGGTCGCGCGCTCCCGGCGGGCCTCCGAGCGGGCCCGCCCCGCCGCCGCGCACTGGCACCTGGCCTACCTGGCCTCGCGCCCCGAGCCCGCAGCCAGGGGAGCGGCCTCCGCGCTGCTGGTGCACCGGCTCGCGCAGGCCGACGCCCAGGGGGTCGGCTCGCACCTCGAGTCGTCGTCGGTGGCCACCATCGGCTTCTACGAGCGGTTCGGCTGGCGCGTCAGCGGCCTCGTGGACGGGCCGGACGGTCGACGCACCACCGCCATGTGGCGCCCGGCCGGGGGAGCATGAGCACGGGGGCGGGCGACGAGGTCGAGGTGGTCGCCACCGAGCGTCCCGACGCCTACCTCGTGCGGGTCGGGGGCCGCGACCAGTCCCTGGTCGACCTCGCGGACCCGCACCACCTGGCCTTCGACTACGTGCGTCGCATCGCCGACGTGGTCGACGACCACGCGGTGCCGGGCGAGCCGCTGCGGGTGCTGCACGTGGGTGGTGCCGGGCTCACCCTGCCCCGCTACGTGCACGCCACCCGCCCCGGGTCCTGGCAGGTCGTCCTCGAGCCCGACGCGGCCCTCACCGAGCGGGTGCGCGAGGAGCTGCCGCTGCCGCGTCGCAGCGGGATCAGGGTGCGGGCCCAGGACGGACGCACCGGCCTGGCGGGGGTGCGCGACGACGCCGTCGACCTCGTGGTGGTCGACGCCTTCGTCGACGGGGAGGTCCCGGGCGACCTGGTCACGCTGGAGGCCGTCGCCGAGGTCGCCCGCGTGCTGGCCCCGGGCGGCCTGCTGCTGGCCAACCTCAGCGACCGGGCCCCGTTCCCGCTCGCCCGTGACCTGGTCGCGGCGCTGCGCGAGCACCTGCCGCACGTGCTGGTCTCCGCCGAGCCGGCCACGCTGCGGGCCCGCCGGGCCGGCAACCTGCTGGTCGTGGCGGGCGCCGCGGGGGTCCCGCGCGCGGCCCTGGCCGCCCGCGCCCGCAGCGCCGGGGCGCCGTACCGGGTGCTCGACGACGTGGCGGTCGCGAGCTCGTTCGGGGGCGGGCGGGTGCGTCGCGACCCGGGAGGAGGGCCCGGCGGCTCCTGAGCGCTAGACTCGGCGCTCGATCTGGCCCTGACCTGCAAAGGACCCTGAACACCCCCGATGGACGGCTCCCAAAGTCGCCCGCTCTCCTCGAGCCCGCACCGGTGTGACCACCGCGCCGCGGCCGCCCCCGGAGAGCGCCTGTGACCGCCACCCTGCTGCTCCTCGCAGCCCTGTTCCTCGTGATCGCCTGCGGCGTGTTCGTCGCCGCGGAGTTCGCGCTCGTCACCGTCGACCGCACCAAGGTCGAGCAGGCCGCAGCCGACGGTGACGCCGCGGCGATCGGCGTGCAGAGCGCGCTGCGCTCGTTGTCGACCCAGCTCTCCGGGGCCCAGGTCGGCATCACGCTGACCAACCTGGGCATCGGCTTCCTCTCCGAGCCCGCGATCGCCGACCTCATCGACGGCCCGCTCGGCTCGGCCGGGCTGCCCGACAGCGCGGTCACGCCGGTGGCGCTCGCGGTCGCGCTGTCGCTGAGCACGATCGTGACCATGCTCTTCGGCGAGCTGGTGCCCAAGAACCTCGCCATCGCGCTGCCGCTGGCCACCGCCCGCGCCACCCAGGCCCCGATGCGCTTCTTCACCGCGGCCAACAAGGGCCCGATCCGGGTCCTCAACGGCGCCGCCAACGCGCTGGTGCGCCGGCTGGGCGTCGAGCCGCAGGAGGAGCTGCGCTCGGCGCGCAGCTCCACCGAGCTGGCCTCGCTCATCGCGCGCTCGGCCGACGAGGGCACCCTCGACGCCGACACCGCCGAGCTGATGGAGCGCTCGGTGGAGTTCGCGACCCGCACCGCGGGCGAGATCATGACCCCGCGGGTGCGCACCCGCTCCCTCGAGCTCAACGACCGCGCCGCGGCCGTGATCGAGCTGACCCGTCAGTCGGGGCACTCCCGGTTCCCGGTGCTCGACGACGACGACGTGGTGGTCGGCACCGTGCACGTCAAGAACGCGGTCGCGCTGCCCGTGCACGAGCGGGCCACGACCAAGGTCAAGCACCTGATGGCCAAGCCGATCGTGGTGCCCGACTCGCTGCGCCTCGACCCGCTCCTGCAGCTGCTGCGCGAGGACGGCTTCCAGATGGCCGTGGTGCTCGACGAGTACGGCGGCCACGCGGGCATCGTGACCCTCGAGGACGTCGTCGAGGAGATCGTCGGCGACATCGCCGACGAGCACGACCGGCTCGGCTCGCGTGCCCGTCAGCGCCGCGACGGCAGCTGGGTGCTCTCGGGCCTCCTGCGCCCCGACGAGGTCGAGGACATCACCGGCATCGAGCTGCCCGAGGACGAGGCCTACGACACCATCGCCGGTCTCGTGCTGCAGGTGCTGGGCCGGGTCCCGGTCGCCGGCGACCTGGCCGAGGTGCCGGTGCCCGACCGCTCCGACCCCGACGAGCCGCGCGAGCGCCTGGCGGTGCTCAGCGTCGAGCACATGGACGGCCTGCGGGTCGACCGGCTGACGCTGCGCCTGCTCGAGGGCGACACCGCGGAGAGCGGCGAGGAGCCGGGCACGAGGACCGACCGGTCGGAGGACGACGATGAGTGACCTGACCGGAGTGCTGGTCGCGATCGGCCTGCTGGCCTTCAACGCCTTCTTCGTGGGTGCGGAGTTCGCGCTGATCTCGGCGCGCCGCAGCCAGATCGAGCCGCGTGCCCAGGCGGGCTCGCGGGTGGCGCGCACCACCCTGCGCGCCATGGAGAACGTCTCGCTGATGATGGCCGGCGCCCAGCTGGGCATCACCATCTGCTCGGTCGGCCTGGGCGCCGTCGGCGAGCCGGCGGTCGCCCACCTCATCGAGCCGCTCTTCGAGAGCGCCGGCGTGCCCGAGGCGCTGGTGCACCCGGTGGCGTTCGTGATCGCCCTGGCCGTCGTGGTGTTCCTGCACGTCGTGCTCGGCGAGATGGTGCCCAAGAACATCGCCATCGCCGGCCCCGAGCGCTCGGCGCTGGTGCTCGGCCCCCCGATGTTCTTCGTGGTCACCCTGCTGCGCCCGATCATCGTGGCCCTCAACGCCGTGGCCAACACGACGCTGCGGCTGCTGCGCGTCGAGCCGAAGGACGAGATCAGCTCGGCCTTCACCCGCGAGGAGGTCGCGGCGCTCGTCGAGGAGTCGCGCGGCGAGGGCCTCATCGAGGCCGACGAGTACGACCGGCTGGCGGGCGCGCTCGGCTTCACCGAGAAGGCGGTCACCTCGGTGCTGATGCCGGCCTCCTCGCTGACGACGGTGCGTCGCGGATCGACCCCGGCCGAGGTCGAGGCGCTCTGCGCCGCGACCGGCTTCAGCCGGTTCCCGGTCGAGGCCGACGACGGCGAGCTCCTGGGCTACCTGCACATCAAGGACGTGCTCGAGCCCGACGAGGAGCGCCGCTCGCGGCCCCTCGAGGACAAGTGGATCCGTCCCTTCGCGCCGGTCACCCCCGACGACGCCCTGCACGACGCGCTCGAGCAGCTGCAGCGACGCGGCGCGCACATGGCCCGGGTCGTGACCACCGAGGGCACCACCCTGGGCCTGGCCACCCTCGAGGACGTGCTCGAGGAGCTCGTCGGCGAGATCCGCGACGCCGCCCACCACGACGACGGGGCGTCCGCCGACACCGGTGCCTGACCTCGTCTAGGGTGTGCTCGCCGGGCCCGCCCGGTGACGAGGACGCGACCGACGAGCCAGACGGTGGAGTGCAGGCAGCTGTGGTGGACGACGTGGAGCGCAGCACCCGGGTCTGGACGCTCCCCAACATGCTCAGCGCGCTCCGGCTGGCCGGCGTGCCGGTGTTCCTGTGGCTGGTGCTGGGCCCCGAGGCCGACGGCTGGGCCCTGGGCCTGCTGGTCGTCTCGGGCATCACCGACTTCCTCGACGGCTGGCTCGCGCGGCGCTGGGGGCAGACCTCCGTCCTGGGCCAGGTGCTCGACCCGGTCGCCGACCGCCTCTACATCCTGGCCGTCGTCGTCGGCCTGGCGCTGCGCGACGTCATCCCGTGGTGGATGGCGGTCTCCCTGCCGCTGCGCGACGCCCTGATGTGGGGCCTGGTGCCGCTGCTGCGCACCCGTGGCTACAGCTCGCTGCCGGTGCACTTCCTGGGCAAGGCGGCCACCTTCAACCTGCTCTACGCCTTCCCGCTGCTGCTCCTGGGCGACGGCGAGGGCGCCGTGGCCACCCTGGCCCAGGTCTTCGGCTGGTCCTTCGCCCTGTGGGGCATCGGGCTCTACTGGTGGGCGGGGGTCCTGTACGCCTGGCAGGTCAGGCGGCTGCTGGCCACCACCGAGCGCCGGAGCCTGAGGCATGCCTGAGCGACCCGCCGCCCCGCAGCCGCAGGAGGACGCCGGGCGGGCCCCCCTGCCGCCGCAGGTCACCACGCCGCTGCTGACGCTGATCACCCAGCAGTCGATGGACGAGGACTACCTCCACGTCGCCGAGCGCCGCGGTCGCGGCCAGCTCCCGTCCCCGGGTTCGCGCTCGCGCCCGCACCGCACCGCCGCCGTGGTCGTGGCCGTCTTCGGCGTCCTGGTCACCACCGCGGCCGTGCAGACCGCCCAGGACGCAGACGAGAACAGGGCCGGTCGCGCCACGCTCGTCGAGCGGGTCAACGACCGTCGCGCCACCGTCTCCGACCTCCAGGACCGCATCGTGGAGCTGCGCGAGCAGAACGAGCTGGCCACCCAGAACGTCGCCCGGCTCACCGAGACCGCCGTCGAGGCCCAGAGCCGGCTGCGCCGGCTGCAGGTCGCCACCGGCTACCTGCCCGTGCAGGGGGAGGGGGTGCGCCTGACGCTGGAGAACCCCGTGGCGGGCGACAACCTGATCCGCGACATCGACCTGCAGAAGGCGGCCAACGGGCTGTGGCTCGCCGGCGCCGAGGCGGTGGCGGTCAACGGGCAGCGCCTGACCGCGGTCAGCGCGATCCGCAACTCCGGGGTGGTCGTCAACGTCAACTCGGTGCCCATCGCCGCGCCGTACGTCGTGACGGCGATCGGCGACAGCCGCAGCCTGCTCGCGCGGTTCCAGGAGACCGCCAGCGGCAGCGCGCTCATCAACGTGGCGCAGGCGCTGGGCTTCGCCTACCGCCAGGAGACCCTGACCTCCGTGAAGCTGCCCGCGGCCCGACGTCGTACGCTCCTGTCGGCCGCACCACTGACCACCGACGAGCCGCGCGCGGAGAACGAGGAGGGCGCCCGATGATCGCCGCCCTCGGCCTGCTGCTGGGCATCGTGCTCGGCCTCGTGCTCCAGCCCGACGTGCCGACGTCGATGGAGGCCTACCTGCCGATCGCGGTCGTCGCCGCGCTCGACGCCGTCTTCGGCGGGCTGCGCGCCTACCTCGACGGGATCTTCGACGACAAGGTCTTCGTGATCTCGTTCGTCAGCAACGTCGTCATCGCGGCGGCCATCGTGTTCATGGGCGACAAGCTCGGCGTGGGCAACCAGCTCACGACCGGTGTCATCGTGGTGCTCGGGATCCGCATCTTCTCCAACGCCGCCGCCATCCGGCGCCACCTCTTCCATGCCTGAGCCCGACCCGCAGCGCCAGGGCGAGCCCCAGTCGGGCCGCAACCGGCTGCTGCACGCACTGAGGACGCCGAGCCGCAACCAGGTGGTCGTCGCCGTGCTCCTGGCCCTGGTGGCGTTCGCCGCCGTCGTGCAGGTGCGCTCGACCGAGGCCGACGACACCTACGCCGGCTACCGCGACGAGGACCTGATCGCGGTCCTCGACGGCCTGGCCGGCACCAGCCAGCGCGCCCGCGCCGAGATCGAGCGCCTCGAGACGACCCGCGACCAGCTGGCCTCCGACAGCGCCGACCAGCGCACGGCGCTGCAGCAGGCGCAGTCGGAGGCCGACACGCTCGCGATCCTCGCCGGGCTGGTGCCGGTGCGCGGGCCCGGGGTGCGCATCACCATCAGCGAGGTGACCGCCCCGGTCAACGCCGACACGGTCGTCGACATGATCCAGAGCCTGCGCGTGGCCGGCGCCGAGGCGATCCAGGTCAACGGCCAGGTGCGCCTGGTCGCCCAGAGCGCCTTCACCGACGTCACCGGCGGGCTCGAGGTCGACGGCCAGGTGCTCAGCGCGCCGTACGTCTTCGACGTGATCGGGCCGCCGTCGGCGCTGACCAACGCGATGACGATCCTCGAGGGCCCCCGTGTGGACCTGCAGGACGAGGGCGCGGAGGTCGAGATCACCGAGCAGGCCTCGATCGACATCGAGGCCGTGGCCGAACCGCTCGATCCGGACTTCGCCCGCCCCCAGGACGCGCAGTAGCCTGCGCGCACCGCCAGCCAGAGGAGACGCCATGTACCCCGACGACCTGTCCTACACCAGCGAGCACGAGTGGGTCCGCACGCCCGGCGAGCACGAGGGGGCGGTGCGGATCGGCATCACCCAGTACGCGCAGGACGCCCTCGGTGACATCGTCTACGTCTCGCTGCCCGAGATCGGCGAGAGCCTCGAGGCCGGCAGCACCTGCGGCGAGCTGGAGTCGACCAAGTCGGTCAGCGACATCTACGCCCCGCTCAGCGGCGAGGTCGTGGCCCGCAACGAGTCCCTCGACGCCACCCCCGAGCTGGTCAACAACGACCCCTACGGCGGCGGCTGGCTCTTCGAGGTCGTGCCCACCGACACCGGTGCGCTCGACGCCCTGATGGACGCCGCGGCGTACGAGGCCTCGCTCGAGGCATGAGCCCTCGCGGTCCGGCTTGCCGGACCCTGCCGGACTGATAGGTTCGGGGCCAACCTTCACCCTCCAGCCGGTGGTGAGGGTTGGCGCCCCGTCGTACAGGAGGAGACAGCGATGCCGTTCTGCACCGCGTGTGGCAGGAAGAACCCCGACGACGCACGCTTCTGCTCCCAGTGCGGCACCCGCCTGGTGACGGCCGACACCGACCAGCCCACCGAGCCCTCGGGCGAGGGGCCGGGGGAGTCGACGGCCACGATCTCGGTGCAGGCCGGCGCGATGGGCACCTCGGGCACGGGCGAGTCCAGCCGGGTCGAGACCTCCGACCGCCAGCTCAACGCGGTCGACGCGGCCGCGGTCGACGCGCTGCCGCCGGGCCACGCGCTGCTCGTGGTGCAGAAGGGCCCGGGCTCGGGCAGCAGGTTCCTGCTCGACGCCGACGTGGTCACCGCCGGGCGCCACCCCGACAGCGAGATCTTCCTCGACGACGTCACGGTCTCGCGCCGCCACGCCGAGTTCCACCGCAGCGGCCCCAGCTTCAGCGTCAGCGACGCCGGCAGCCTCAACGGCACCTACGTCAACCGCGACCGCATCGACCGGGTCCGGCTCAGCGACGGCGACGAGGTGCAGATCGGCAAGTACCGGCTGGTGTTCTTCTCGGGGCACGAGGGCGGCTGAGCCGTGGTCCCAGGTCCGGTCCCGGTCGACGCGGCCTCGGGCGGTGCGCGCGCCCGGATGAACATCGGGCAGGTCCTCGACCTGCTGCGTCCCGACTTCCCGCAGGTCACCATCCCCAAGATCCGGTTCCTGGAGGACAAGGGGCTGATCAAGCCCGAGCGCACGCCCGCGGGCTACCGCAAGTTCGCCGACGCCGACGTCGACCGGCTGCGCTACGTGCTGCGCATGCAGCGCGACCACTACCTGCCGCTGAAGGTGATCGGCGAGCACCTCGACGCGATCGACCGTGGTCTGGAGCCGCCGCCGATCGAGCCGGTGGTGCCCACGGTGCCCTCGGTCGCGCTGGCCGCCGACGGGCTGCCCAGCCCGGCCTCCTTCGCCCGGCGCGACGACCTGCGTCTCTCGCGCCGCGAGCTGCTGAAGGTCGCCGAGATCACCGAGGCGCTTCTCGACCAGCTCGAGCAGTTCGGCCTGCTGACCCCGCGCCCCGGCACGGGGCACTACGACACCGACGCGCTGGTCATCGCCCGCACCGCGCGCGAGCTGGCCGACTTCGGCTTCGAGCCGCGTCACCTGCGCGCCTTCAAGACCGCCGCCGACCGGGAGGTCGGGCTGGTCCAGCAGGTCGTCGCGCCGATGGAGCGGGGCCGCGACGCGGGCGCCAAGGGACGAGCGGCCGAGGCGGTCACCGAGATCGCGGCCCTGTCGGTGCGCCTGCACGCCACGCTCGTCAAGGCCGGGCTGCGCTGATCGGGCGCGGGCACGCCGGGACCACCCGGGGCCCGCGCGACCTCACTACCTGCGGCGTAAGGTGATCGTGTGCGCGAAGTCGATGTCATGGGTGTCCGGGTCGAGATGCCCTCGAACCAGCCGATCGTGCTGCTGCGCGAGGTGACGGGGGAGCGCTACCTCCCGATCTGGATCGGGGCCGTGGAGGCGACCGCGATCGCCTTCGCCCAGCAGGGGGTGACCCCGCCCCGGCCGCTGACCCACGACCTACTCAAGGACGTGCTGGGCGCGACCGGCAACGAGCTGGTCGAGGTGCGCATCACCGACGTGCGCGACGGCGTCTTCTACGCCACGCTCGTGCTCGGCTCCGGCGTCGAGGTCAGCGCCCGCCCCTCCGACTCGATCGCCCTTGCGCTGCGCACCGGCACCCGGATCGTGTGCTCCGAGGAGGTCCTCGACGAGGCCGGCCTCGCCGTGCCCGCCGAGCAGGAGGACGAGGTCGAGAAGTTCCGCGAGTTCCTCGACCACGTCACCCCCGAGGACTTCGACGGGCCGCAGGAGTAGCCACGACCTCACCCTCGACCTCAGGTTGAGGGTTGCGACACGCCGCGAGAGTCTTTGACCCCCGTCCCCCGGGGGCATACGTTGAGGATGTCTTCGTTGTAACTCCACCGTTGTGGTCGCCTCGGCAGCCACGGCTCCTTCCCTGGGGGTTACGTCCCAGCGGAGTAGACCCACGGAGGACCGCGTGAACGAGCACGAGCAGGAGCTGCGGGCGACCCGCGACGCCGCCGCAGCGGCCGAGGCCGCCGACGAGCAGGGACTCCTCTTCACCGACGACGTCTCACCCCTGCCCAGCGACACCGGCTACCGCGGGCCCACGGCCTGCAACGCCGCGGGCATCACCTACCGCCAGCTCGACTACTGGGCCCGCACCGGGCTCGTCGAGCCGACCGTGCGCGGGGCCAAGGGCTCCGGGTCGCAGCGGCTCTACTCCTTCCGCGACATCTTGATCCTCAAGGTGATCAAGCGCCTGCTCGACGCCGGCATCTCGCTGCAGCAGATCCGCACCGCGGTGCAGCACCTGCGAGCGCGCGGCACCGACGACCTGACCCGCGTCACGTTGATGAGCGACGGCGCCTCGGTCTACGAGTGCACGAGCAACGACGAGGTCATCGACCTGCTCCAGGGCGGCCAGGGCGTCTTCGGCATCGCCATCGGCGGCGTGTGGCGCGAGATCGAGGGCACGCTCGCCGAGCTGCCCAGCGAGCGCACCGCGGCCGACGACGAGGCCACCTCCGGCGCCGGCGACGAGCTCGCCGCCCGCCGCGCCGCCCGCAGCGCCGGCTGAGCCGCACCCCACAGCACCACCTCCACGACCCGCCCGGGCTCCCGGGCGGGTCGTGGTGCGCGTGGGGGGTAGTAGATTGGGCCGCGCTGACCATCCCGTGCGGGAGAGTCCCCGGCGCCGGCCACCACGGCGGCGTGCCGGGGCGCCGAAGGGGCAATTCCTCCCCGGAACCTCTCAGGCGCCAGGACCACGCGGGCCAGGCAACTCTGGAGCGCCCTGCGCGTGACAGAGGGGGAGGCACCCGGACGACCCACACCCGAGGAGCCCGCCACCGTGTCAGACCAGCCCACGCTCGCCCAGCTCGACTCCGCCTCGCCGTTCGTCGATCGCCACGTGGGCCTGCGCCCCGACGACGTCGCCACGATGCTCGAGCGGCTCGGCTTCGACTCCCTCGACGCGCTGATGGATGCGGCCGTGCCGGGCGGGATCCGCCAGGCGGGCGAGCTGGCGCTGCCGCCGGCCATCAGCGAGGCGGAGGCCTCGCGCGAGCTGCGCGCCCTCGCCTCGGCCAACCGGCCGGCCGAGGCGATGATCGGACTGGGCTACCACGCGACCATCACGCCGCCGGTCGTGCGCCGCAACGTGCTCGAGGACCCCTCCTGGTACACCGCCTACACGCCGTACCAGCCCGAGATCTCGCAGGGTCGGCTCGAGGCCCTGATCAACTTCCAGACCGTGGTGGGCGACCTCACCGGCCTGCCCACGGCCAACGCCTCGCTGCTCGACGAGGGCACCGCCGCCGCCGAGGCGATGACGCTGGTGCGTCGCGGCAACCGCAAAGCCAGCGGACCCTTCGTCGTCGACGCCGACGCCCTGCCCCAGACGATCGACGTCGTGCGCACCCGGGCCGAGGGCCTGGGCATCGAGGTCGTCGTGGCCGACCTGGCCGGTGGCCTGCCCGACGGCGAGCTGTGCGGGGTGCTGGTGCAGTACCCCGGTGCGTCGGGCCGGGTGCTCGACCCCCGCCCGCTCATCGACGCCACCCACGAGCGTGGCGCGCTCGCGGTGGTCGCGGCCGACCTGCTGGCCCTGACCCTGCTCGAGGCGCCCGGGGCGATGGGCGCCGATGTGGTGGTCGGCTCCTCGCAGCGCTTCGGCGTGCCGCTCTTCTACGGCGGCCCGCACGCCGGCTACATGTCGGTGGCCCAGGGCCTCGAGCGGCACCTGCCCGGGCGCCTGGTCGGCGTCTCGGTCGACGCCGAGGGCCGTCCGGCCTACCGGCTGGCGCTGCAGACCCGCGAGCAGCACATCCGCCGCGACAAGGCCACCTCCAACATCTGCACCGCCCAGGTGCTGCTCGCCGTGGTCGCCTCGATGTACGCCGTGCACCACGGGCCCGAGGGCCTGCGCGCGATCGCGACCCGCACCCACCGCTACGCGGCGGTCCTGGCCGCCGCGCTGCGCGACGCCGGTCACCCGGTGACCCACGAGCGGTTCTTCGACACCCTGAGCGTGCCGGTGCCGGGTCGTGCCGCCGAGGTCGTGGCGGCCGCGCGCGAGCTCGGGCTGCACCTGCGCCTGACCGACGACGACACCGTGGGGATCTCGACCTCCGAGACCACCACGGCCTCCACCCTGGTGCGGGTCCTGCAGGCCTTCTCCACGGGCACCGGCCGCACGGCCCTCGACGACGCCGGCATCGAGGCGCTCGACCGCGCCACCCCCGACGCGCTGCCCGACGACCTGCGCCGCAGCACGGACTACCTGACCCACGAGGTCTTCTCGCTGCACCGCAGCGAGACCCAGATGCTGCGCTACCTGCGCCGGCTCTCGGCGCGCGACTACGCCCTCGACCGCGGCATGATCCCGCTCGGCTCGTGCACGATGAAGCTCAACGCCACCACCGAGATGGAGCCGGTCTCGCTGCCCGGCTTCGCCGACCTGCACCCCTTCGCGCCGGCCCAGGACGCCCAGGGCTACCGCGAGCTCGTCGACCAGCTCGAGGAGTGGCTCGGCGAGGTCACCGGCTACGACCGGGTCTCCATCCAGCCCAACGCAGGCTCCCAGGGCGAGCTCGCGGGCCTGCTGGCCATCCGCGGCTACCACCGCGCCAACGGCGACACCGCCCGCGACGTGTGCCTGATCCCCAGCTCGGCGCACGGCACCAACGCGGCGTCCGCGGTGATGGCCGGCATGCGGGTCGTGGTCGTCAAGGCCGGCGACGACGGGTCGGTCGACCTCGACGACCTGCGCGCGCAGTGCGAGAAGCACGCCGACGACCTGGCCGCGATCATGGTCACCTACCCCTCGACCCACGGTGCCTACGAGGAGTCGATCACCGAGCTGTGCCGTGTCGTGCACGAGCACGGCGGGCAGGTCTACGTCGACGGGGCGAACCTCAACGCGCTGCTCGGCTACGCCAAGCCGGGCGAGTTCGGTGGCGACGTCTCGCACCTCAACCTGCACAAGACCTTCTGCATCCCGCACGGCGGCGGCGGCCCGGGCGTGGGCCCGGTCGCGGTGCGCGCCCACCTGGCGCCGTACCTGCCCTCGCACGCCCTGCACCCCGAGGCCGACAAGCGCGAGGGCATCGGCCCCATCTCGGCGGCGCCGTACGGCTCGGCGGGGATCCTCCCGATCTCGTGGGCCTACGTGCGGATGATGGGCGCCGAGGGGCTGACCCGGGCGACCGCGTCGGCCGTGCTCTCGGCCAACTACGTCGCGGCGCGCCTGGGCGAGCACTTCCCCGTGCTCTACCGCGGCCACAGCGACCTGGTGGCCCACGAGTGCATCCTCGACGTGCGCGGGCTGACCAAGGACACCGGCGTGAGCGTCGACGACGTCGCCAAGCGCCTGGTCGACTACGGCTTCCACGCGCCCACCATGTCGTTCCCGGTCGCCGGCACCTTGATGGTCGAGCCGACCGAGTCGGAGGACCTGGCCGAGATCGACCGGTTCTGCGAGGCGATGATCGCCATCAAGGGCGAGATCGACCGGGTCGGTGCGGGGGAGTGGAGCGCCGAGCGGTCGCCGTTGCGCGGCGCCCCGCACACCGCGCGCTGCCTGGTGGGCGAGTGGGACCGCGACTACGACCGCGAGCTCGGTGTCTTCCCCACCGGCATCGACCCCGACAAGTACTGGCCGCCGGTCGCGCGCATCGACCAGGCCTACGGCGACCGCAACCTGGTCTGCGCCTGCCCGCCGCTGGAGGCCTTCGCCGAGTAGCGCTCAGGCCGGGGTCGTCGTGACCTGCAGGTCGTAGGCGAACCCGGTGCACTCCAGCGGTGCACCACGACCACGCCAGACCAGCGCGAGGTCGACGTCGAGCATCCGGTGCACGCCGTCGACGACCACGTGCTGGCCGGCGTCGTCGTGCTCCTCGTGGACCGTGCTGCGCACCCCGGTGCGGGACACGGTGCCGCTGAGCCGGGCCGGGCGCCCGCCGAGGTCGAGGGTGGCGCGCACCCGGCCGTCGCGGATGAAGCGGCGCTCCTGGGTCCGGGCGGCGCCCACCTCGCGGCGGCCCTCCCCGACCTGCACGGAGACCTCGTTGACGACCCCGCGGTTCTCGTAGACCGACGCGAGGACCGGACGCTGCATCCACGTGCCGGTGCACTCGAGCAGGCGGCCGACCTCGCGGTGGGTGGTGGCCCCGGGTCCCGGGTCGTCCGACGCCGCGGCCAGACCGGCGGTGGCGGTGGACAGGACGGCCGCGGCGGCCAGGGTGGACAGGGTGGTGGTGACGGGTCGCATGGTGCGTCCTCTCGGTGCTGCCCCGCAGGGGCGGTGGTGGTTGTCAGGTGGAGTACGCGCGAGCGGGCCGCACGGTTGCACCGCACCCGCACGGTGGTGGTCAGGGGACAGGTGCGTCCGGTAGACCGGGGGACGTGAGCGAGCACCACGAGATCGAGCGGACCTTCGGCCCCGTCCCGCCGGACCTCGCGCTGCCGGGCCTCGTCGGGGTGGCCGGCGTGGCCGAGCTGGGAGAGGCGCAGGAGTCGCTGCTCGAAGCGACGTACGTCGACACCGCCGACCTGCGGCTGGTCCGGGCGGGGATCACGCTGCGCCGCCGCACCGGCGGAGCCGACGCGGGCTGGCACCTCAAGCTGCCGGCCGGCGAGGGCCGGGACGAGGTGCACGCGCCGCTGGGTCGACGCACCGACCACGTGCCCGTCGCGCTGCGCCGCCTCGTGCTGGCCCGCACCCGCGGCGCCGAGCTGGCCCCCGTCGCCACCGTGGTGACGCGGCGCAGCACGACCGACCTCCTGGACGACCAGGGCCGGCGGCTGGCGGAGGTCGCCGACGACTGCGTCGAGGGTCAGGCGCCGGGCGAGGACGGCACGGACCGGCAGAGCGCCTGGCGGGAGTGGGAGGTCGAGCTGGTCGACGGCGACCCCGCCCTGCTGGACGCGGTGGAGGAGCACCTGCGTGCGAGCGGCGTCGCCCGGTCGCCGGTGCAGCGCAAGGTCGTGCAGGTGCTGGGCGAGCGGGCAGACCCGCCCGAGGCGCCACCCCGGCCCACGTGGACGGGGCCCGCGTCGCAGGTGCTGCACGCACGGCTGGCCACCCTGGTCGACACGCTGCAGCGCCAGGACGTGGCGATCCGGCGTGGTGACCCCGAGGGGGTGCACCGGGCCAGGATCGCCTGCCGGCGGATGCGCACGGCGCTGGCGACCTTCCGGCCCCTGGTCGAGTGCGAGGTGACCGACCCGCTGCGCGACGAGCTGAGGTGGCTGGGCCGCGAGCTCGCGCCGGCGCGCGACGCGCAGGTGGCCCGCGACCACCTGCTGCAACGGCTCGACGAGCAGCCCCGCGAAGCCCTGGTGGGTCCGGTGCGCCAGCGGGTGCGCCGAGAGCTCGACGCGGACGCGCGCGACGCCCTCCGCGCGGCGCAGGCCACGCTCGAGTCGGAGCGCTACCTCGCGCTCGTCGACCGGCTCGTGCAGCTGGCGTCGGCACCGCCCTGGACCGCCACGGCTCACCGCAAGGCCCGGAAGCGGCTGCCGCGCCGAGTGCGCAAGGACGTCGCACGCCTGCTTGACCGGCTCGCCGCGGCGGAGGCGGCCACCGGCGACGGACGTGACGAGGCCTGGCACGCGGCCCGCAAGGCAGCCAAGCGGCTGCGCTACACCGCGGAGGCCCTGGAGCCAGCGGCGGGCAAGCCCGCCCGCCGGCTGCGCAAGGCGGCCAAGCAGGTCACCACGGCGCTCGGCGCCCGGCAGGACACGGTCGTGGCGCGCGAGCAGCTGGTCCGGCTCGCCGCGCTGGCCCGCGAGGACGGCGAGAGCGACTTCACCTACGGCCTGCTCGTGGGTCAGGAGCAGGCGCGGGCCGCGGAGGCCGAGCGCGACGCGCTCGGGGCCCGGGGGCGGGTGGAGAAGCGGTGCGACGACTGGGGCTGAGCCGACCTCGCAGGGCCGGGATCTCACCGGGCCCGTCCTCCTGGGTGTGTCCCTGTGGCACGACCGGGTTTCGCAGGCACCGTGCGAGGCATGTCGTACCCGAGTGAGCGTGACCGCTTCTGCCTACTACCTTCGCGGGCGTCTCCAGTGCCGCTGGTCGAACGAGAACGGTTCGAAGGTCGACGTCGAGACGTTCCCGCTCCACACGCGCGGGTGTTGTGACTACGCCGGGCCAGCACGCACATGGCCTCAGTTCGCAAAGTGTGGAGTCTGCGATCAATCAGGTTGATCCAGGACTCCACACTTTGCTGTCCCGGCTCGCGTACCCAGCGAGCCGCTCGCTCATGGCAGGTGAGTGCGATTCGGTCTCACTAGGGACACACCCGGTTACAGGGCCTGCGACACGCTCGACATGTTGAAGTCGGGCACCCGCAGCGCTGGGGTGGCGGTGCGGCTGAAGTAGTCGTCGCCCCACTCGCGGCTGAAGCTGGGCACCGTCGCCGAGGCTGCCGAGAAGCGCTGCAGCAGGTCGACCGGGCTCTCGTTGAACCGGAAGTTGTTGACCAGGCCGCGCACCTCCCCGTCCTCGACCAGGTAGACGCCGTCGCGGGTCAGGCCGGTGAGCAGCAGCGACTGCGGGTCGACCTCGCGGATGTACCACAGGCAGGTCAGCAGCAGGCCGCGCTCGGTGCCGGCGACGAGGTCGTCGAGCCGCCCGGCACCGCCGTCGACGTCGAGCACCAGGTTGTCGACGTACGGCGTCACCGGTTGGTCGGTGAGCCCGGCCGAGTGCCGCGTCTGCGCCAACGCCTCGAGCCGGCCGTCACGGATCCAGTCGGTGCGCGCCAGGCCCAGGCCGTTGTCGAAGACCGAGGTCTCGTTGGAGGAGGAGGCGGCGGCCACGAAGGGCGCGCACTCCAGGCCCGGGTGGGCGGGATCGGAGTAGAGGTGCACCCCCGAGGAGGCCACCTGCTCGCCGATCCGGGTGCCGCCGCCGCGACCGCTGAAGACCGACTGGCCCTCGTGGGCCACCCGCGCGCCGGCGGCCCAGTAGGTCGAGACCAGCAGGTCGGCGACCGACGACGGCGGGAGGATCGTGTCGTAGCGCCCCGCTGGCAGGTCGTGGCGCCCGCGCGCGCCCCAGGCGAGACGCTCGGCGACGGCGGCGTCCATGGCGAGCGCGTCGACGTCGCTGACGTCGCGGGTGGCGCCCCCGACCCAGGCGCTCTGCGTGAGGGCGGCGTCCTTGCCGGTGCACCCGTAGTGGCCGGTGGGCTGGACGTGGCGCAGCCGCAGCCCGGTCGTCGAGCCCAGGTAGGTGGTGGCGACCTCGTGGCTGATGAAGCCGTAGAGCACCCGGGCCTCGGCGCGGGCGCGCCCGAAGGCCTCGCCGAGGGCGGGCGCGAAGGCCGAGTAGGTGTGCACGTCGGTGGTCACCGATGCCTCCTCCCAGTCGGGGGAGACGCGGTCGCGCACCAGCTCGGCGGCGTCCTCGGCCGGGTCGGCGCTGCGGGCCGCGGCGTCGGCGGCGCGCACCAGCTCGGTGACCTGCGCCTGGGTGGTCGCGGTCGAAGAGACTGTGCCGGTGCCGACGCCGTCGGCCCCGCGCACGAACGAGACGACGCTGACCTGCACCCCGTGGGCGACGCCGTTGGTGGTCAGGGTGTTGTTGGCCCAGCGCAGGTTGGCGCTGGTGGTGTCGCGCACGATCACGACGCAGTCGTCGGCCACGCTCGCGGCCAGGCCCTGCTCGACCAGCGACTGCGGGGTGGTGCGGTGCGTGGCGTGGCTCGGGGAGGTCATCAGTGACCCGCCTCCTCGGTGGTGTTCAGGATCCGCACGTCGCGGAAGAGCGAGGTCGGGCAGCCGTGGCTGACCGAGGCGACCTGGCCGGGCTGGGCCTTGCCGCAGTTGAAGGCGCCACCCACGACGTAGGTCTGCGGGCCGCCGACCGCCTCGAGGGAGCCCCAGAAGTCGGTCGTGGTGGCCTGGTAGGCCACGTCGCGCACCTGGCCGGCGAGCTCGCCGTCGACGATGCGGTGGAAGCGCTGACCCGTGAACTGGAAGTTGAAGCGCTGCATGTCGATCGACCACGACCGGTCGCCCACCACGTAGATGCCGCGCTCGACCCTGCTGATCAGCTCCTCGGTGCTCGGGCCGTCGGGGGCGGGCTGCAGCGACACGTTGGCCATCCGCTGGATCGGCACGTGGCCGGGGGAGTCGGCGTACGCGCAGCCGTTGGAGCGGCCCTGCGGGTGGTCGGGGCCGGCCAGCTCGGGCTTCATCGCGGCCATCGAGCGGTCGAGCTGGTAGCCGACGAGCACGCCCTCGGAGACGATGTCCCACGACTGGGCCGCGACCCCCTCGTCGTCGTAGCCGACCGTGGCCAGTCCGTGCGGGGTGGTGCGGTCCCCAGTCACGTGCATCACCGTGGAGCCGTAGCGCAGCGAGCCCAGCTGGTCGTAGGTGGCGAAGGAGGTGCCGGCGTAGTTGGCCTCGTAGCCCAGCGCCCGGTCGAGCTCGGTGGCGTGCCCGATCGACTCGTGGATGGTCAGCCACAGGTTCGAGGGGTGCACCACCAGGTCGTAGCGCCCCGCCTCGACGCTGGGGACCGCCAGCTTCTCGGCCAGCAGGCCCGGCACCTCGGCCACCTCGGCGTCGAAGTCCCAGGCGACCGCGGGGCAGCCCACGACATACTCCCAGCCCCGGCCCACCGGCGGAGCGAGGGAGGCCATGGAGTCGAAGAGCTCGCCGCGCGAGCCCATCGCCTCGAAGCCGGGCTGCAGCCGGACCCGCTGCTGGGTGGTGCGGGTGCCGTGCAGGTCGGCGTAGTACTTGTTCTCGCGCACAGCGGCGAGGAACGACGCGGCGTGCTCGACCCCGGGGTGCTCGCGCAGCCGCCGGGTCCACCCGACGAGCACCTCGGCCTTCTCGGCGGTCGGCACCTCGATCGGGTCGATCTCGTGGTCGGAGATCCAGGTGACGTCGTCGTACGTCGGCTCGGGCGCGAGCTCGACGGGGGTGCTGGTCATGGTCGCGGCGACCTCGGCGAGCGCGACCGCCTGCTCGGCGACCCGGCGGGCCTCGTCGTCGGCGAGCAGCACGCCGGAGGCGAAGCCCCAGGCGCCGCGGTGGACGACCCGCACGGCGAAGCCCACGTCGACGGAGTCGTCGGCGGCCTGCAGCACGCCGTCGCGGGCGGTCAGGTCCTGGTAGCGCACCCGCTCGAAGCGGAAGTCGGCGTGGCTGACGCCGAGCTCGGCGGCCCGGGCCAGGGCGACCTCGCCGAGTCGACGGTGCGGCAGGGCCTGGAAGGTCGGGTCGAGGCGGGGTCCGCTCATGGAGGTGAACCTACAGACCGGCCGCCGCGACCACGAGGCTCGACCCGCTGCGCGACTTGTGCACCCGCAGCTGGGTGGGGATCCGGTCGCGCATCTCGGCGACGTGGCTGACCACGCCGACGACCCGGCCACCCTCGCGCAGCGAGTCGAGGACGTCCATCACGTCCTCGAGGGTCTCGGCGTCGAGGGACCCGAAGCCCTCGTCGACGAAGAGCGTGTCGAGCTCGGCGCCACCGGCCTCGGCGGTGATGACGTCGGCGAGGCCCAGCGCGAGGGCCAGGGACACCACGAACGTCTCGCCGCCCGACAGCGTCGCGGGGTCGCGGGCCTCGCCGGACCAGTCGTCGCGCACCCGCAGGCTCAGCCCGCCCCGGGTCTCGCCGGCTCCGCGCTGGGCGGTGTGCTCGAGGCTGTAGCGGTGCTCCGACATGCGGGCCAGGCGCTCGTTGGCGGCCGCGACCACCTGGGAGAGCCGGTAGGCCAGGACGTAGGCGGACAGGCGCATCTGCAGGTGGTTGTCGGCCGAGCGGCCCTCGACGAAGGTGCCCAGCCGGGTCGCCAGCGCGAGGTCGGCGCGCAGCGGGGCCCAGGCCCGCAGCCGTTCCGCGAGCCCGGCCGCCAGCCCCTCGAGCCTCTCGTGGCGCGCCGCGAGCGTGGCGACCTCGGCGCCGACCTCCTCGGCGTGGCGGCGGGCGGACCGGTGCGCCTCCTCCAGACCTGCCAGACCGTCCAGACCGGGCGGGCCGTTCGGACCGGGCAGGTCGGGCAGCTCCTCGAGCCGCCGGGCCACCTCGGCGAGCACCTGCTCGACGCGGTCGAGGCGGCGCTGGTGCTCGCTGGTGCGCTGCTCGAGGGAGCGCACCCCCGCCTCGTCGAGGTAGGCCGCCTCCGCGGCCTCGACGTCGGCGAGCCCCTGCTGGTGGGCGGCCTGCTCCGCGGCGTGCCCGGCCTCCCGGGCGGCCTGCCGGGCGGCGTCGAGCGCGTCCAGGGCCGTGCACAGCTCCTCGGCGGCGCGGGAGCGGGCGCGGTGGTGCTCGAGCAGCGACTCGAGCCGCCGGGCCAGGGCGTCGGCGTGGGTCTCCTGCTCGTCGTCGGCCGCGGCCCGGGCCTCGGCCCCCTCGAGCGCGTCGACGACCTCGCCCCGGGTCGAGGCCACCTCCTGGTCCAGCGCAGCGATGTGGGCCTCGCGGCCGGCCCGCTCCGCCAGCAGGGCGGTGTGGTGCCGCGAGGCGTCGGCCATGGCCTTCTCGAGGTCGGCGAGCCGGTCGGCGGCGCTGGAGCGGGCGGTGCGCGCCTCGGCGGCCTCGGCCAGCCGGGCGCGCAGGCGGGCGGCCTCCTCGACGAGCTCGGCGCGGTCCTGGCCGCCGGTGCGCTCGCGCTCCACCTCGAGCCGCACGAGCAGGTCGCGGTGGCGGGTGTCGAGCAGGTGCTCGTGGGCCTTCGCGTCGTCGAGGCCGCGCTGGGCGGCGCGCTCGGCGCCGGCATCGGCGGCGCCGGCCGCGGCGACGGCCTTGGCAGGGTGCTCGGCGGAGCCGCAGACGGGGCAGCAGCCGCCGGCGGCCAGGCCGCCGGCGAGCTCGGCGGCCATGGACTCGATGCGGGCCTCGCGGACACCGAGCAGGTGCTCGTGGGCGAGCATCGCCGCCTCCCGGGCCTCGAGCCACTCCAGGCGCGCCTGGGCGGCGGTGGTCGTCAGGGTCGCGACCTGGTCGTGGGCGCCGACCCGGGCGAGCACGACCTCGAGCCGCTCCTCGAGGTCGTCGGCGCGCTCGGCCCGGGCGAGCAGCCCTGCGTGGTGCTCGCGCGCCCCGCGCACCGCGTCGGGCAGGCGGGCCAGCTCGGCCTCGAGCTCGTCGACCTGGTGCAGGTCGCGCTCGTGGACGCGGCGCAGGTCGTCGAGGCGCACCGCGGCCTCGTGGAGCCGACGCAGCCGCGGGCGCACCGCCTCGAGGGTGCTGAGGGTGGCGCGGGCCTCGCGGTGGGCGGCAGCGAGGGCGGTCGGGTCGTCGAGGAGGTGCTGGTCGTCGAGGACGGCCGTCGCGACCTCCCGGCACGCCTCGACCCGGGCGGCGGCGCTCGCCGCCCGGTCGTCGGCTCGCCGGGCCAGTCGCGCCAGGGGCACCACCACGGCCGCCCGGCGCGCGCCCGCCAGCCGCTCGAGGTCGGCGCGCTGGCGGGTCGCTGCCGCGGCCAGGCCGTCCTGCTCGACGAGGGCCAGGCGGTGGCGCTCGTGCAGGGCGCTGCGCTCGCGGGCCAGGTCGAGGACCTGCGCAGCCTCGGCCTCGGCGGCCACGGCCTGCTCGAGGTCGACCCGGCGACTGGTCAGGGCCCGCGCGGTCGAGGCGGTGAGGTCGTCGGCCCACGCCTGGAGGCTGCCGTCGTCGGCCAGCAGCCCCAGGTCGGGGGCTGCAGTGTCGTCGCCGTCGCCGTCGCCGTCGGCGGTGCTTGCACCGGGCAGGTCGGCGCGCGCGGCCTCGCTCAGCCGGCTGGTGAGGTCGGCGACCTGCTCCTCGGCCTCCTGCGAACGCCGCCGCAGCCGCACCCGGCGATCCTTGAGCCAGGCCTCCACCTGCTCGAAGCGCCCGGTGCGGAAGAGCTGCTGGAGCAGCCGGTGGCGCTCGTCGGAGCGGGCGCGCAGGAAGGCCTGGAAGCGGCCCTGGGGGAGGAGTGCCACCTGGGTGAACTGGACCAGGTTCATGCCGAGCAGGTCACCGACGAGGTAGCCGGTCTCGTCGAGCCGGGTGGACAGGGTCTGCCACGCCTCGTCGCGTCGCTCGGCCAGCACCACGTGGGCGGGCTCGGTGGTCGTGCCGGTGCCGCGCTTCTTGGGCCGCTCCCAGGCCGGGGAGCGGACCACCCGGAAGCGCCGGCCGGAGATGGTCAGCTCGAGCTCGACACGGGGGGCCACGCCGGGGGCGGCCTGGTCGCAGCGCAGCCGCTTGGCGCTCGAGCGCTCGCCGGGCACGTCGCCGTAGAGCGCGAAGCACACGGCGTCGAGGACGCTGGTCTTGCCGGCGCCGGTGGGGCCGGTGAGCAGGAACAGCCCGCTCTCGCTGAGCCGGTCGAGGTCGACCTCGACGGTGTCGGGGAAGGGGCCGAAGGCGGTGATCTCGAGGCGGTGCAGGCGCATCAGCCGGCCTCGCGCTCTGGGGACGTGGCGACCGGGTCGGCGGTGGAGTCCTCGCAGCACGACTCGACGGCCTCGCGCAGCAGGGCGCTCTCGGCGTCGCTGGGGCCGGTGCCCCGCACGGTGCGCACGAAGTCGGCGACCACGTCGTGGTCGCTGCGTCCGGTGCTCGGGCGCGCGGGCAGGGCGCCGAGACCGGGGACGCGGCCCTCGAAGGAGAGCACCATCGTGTGCGGGAAGCGGCGCCGCAGCCGGTCCATGGCCTGCACCGGGCGCTCGTCGTCGGTGAGGCTCACCTGCACCCAGGAGTGCTCGTGACGCTCGAGCGCCGGGTCGCTGAGCAGCGCCTCGATCGTGCCGCGCAGCCGGGCCAGCGGGCGTGGCACCGGTGCCTCGACGAACTCGGCGGCCCGGACGCCGTCGGGGCCCAGGTCGACCAGCCAGGATCCCTTGCGGTGCTCGGCCTCGGAGAAGGAGTAGGCCAGCGGGGAGCCGGAGTAGCGCACGGTCTCGGACAGCACGTGGCGCCCGTGCAGGTGGCCCAGGGCGGTGTAGTCGACGCCCTCGAAGAGCGAGGTCGGCACCAGCGAGACGCCGCCGACGCTGATGTCGCGCTCGGAGTCGCTGGGACGCACCGTGTCGACGGAGCCGCCGACGAAGGCGTGCGCCATCACGACCGACCGGGCCCGCGGGCGGGTGGCCAGGTCGGCGCGCACGCGCCGCATCGCCTCGCCGAGCGCCGCCTCGTGGGAGCGGGAGCCCAGCCCCCACGGCTCGCGCACCGCGTCGGGGTCGAGGTAGGGCAGCGCGTGCACCGCGACCTCGCCGTGCTCGTCGCCGAGCAGCACGGGCACGCCCACGCCCGCCGGGTCGGTGCGCAGGTGGACCCCCGCGGCGTCGATGAGCCGTGAGCTGAAGCCCAGGCGGCGCGCGGAGTCGTGGTTGCCGCTGCTGATCACCACCCGGGCGCGCGACGCGGCGAGCCGCGACAGCGTCTCGTCGGCCAGGCGGACGGCGTCGACCTGGGGCAGGGCCCGGTCGTAGACGTCGCCGGCGACCAGCACCACGTCGACCTGCTCGCTCTCGACGACCTCGAGCAGGTGGTCGAGGTAGGCGGCCTGGTGCGTGAGCATCCCCTCACGGTGGAAGGACCGGCCCAGGTGCCAGTCGGAGGTGTGCAGGATGCGCATGCCCCAGACGCTAGGAGGGGCCACCGACAACGAGGTGGTCCCACGCCGCGGGGGTGCTGGCAGGCTGGTCACATGGGAGCGCGCGAGGTCGTCGTGGTGGGTGCCGGGATCAGCGGTGTGGCGTGCGCGCGCGAGCTCCGGTCGGCGGGCGTGGACGTGCGCCTGCTCGACCGCGGCCGACGCCCGGGCGGGCGGATGGCCAGCCGCCGCTTCGACGGTCGCCCCGCCGACATCGGCGCGTCCTACCTGACGGTGAGCGACGACGACTTCGCCGCCGTCGTCGAGCAGTGGCGCGCCGCCGGCCTGGCCCGTCCCTGGACCGACACGTTCACCGCGCTCACGCCCGGCGCCGAGCCCGAGAGCAAGCAGGGGCCGGTGCGCTGGGGCACCCCGGGCGGCATCCGGACCCTGGTCGAGGCCCTCGCCGACGGGCTCGACGTCGTGCCCGGTCACGAGGTGGGCCGGGTGGCCCGAGGCCGCGACGGCGCTCTCGAGGTCGACGGCGAGCCCGCCCGCGCGGTCGTGCTCGCCATGCCCGACCCCCAGGCGGCGCGGTTGCTCGACCCCGCCGCCCACGCGAGCGCGCACACCGCGCTCGACGTGGAGTTCGAGCCGGTGCTGGCGCTGACCGCGACGTACGCCGGCCGGTGCTGGCGCGACCTGCCGCACGGCGCGTTCGTCAACGACGACCCCGCGCTGTCCTGGATCGCCGACGACGGCCGTCGGCGCGGCGACGAGGCGCCGGTGCTGGTCGCCCACTCGACCCCCGGCCTGGCCGCCCGGCACCTCGACGACCCCGCGGCGGCCGGCCCCGAGCTGGTGGAGGCGCTGGGCCGCCTGGTCGGCGCGACCCAGCACCCGGAGCAGGCCCACGTGCACCGGTGGAGCCTGGCGCGCCCGGCCCGCGGCCGCGAGCACGCGACGTACCTGCTCACCGACGACCTGCTGGGGGTCTGCGGCGACGCCTGGTCGGCCAGGCCGCGCGTCGAGGGGGCCTGGCTCAGCGGTCGTGACCTGGGGCGCGAGCTGGTGCGGCGCATCGGCTGAGCGCGCCGCGACACGCCCGCACCCGATCTTGTCTTGAACCGTTCCAGACAAGTCGGGCATACTGGTCGATATGACGACCAGCGACGCCGCGCCTCTGTCCGAGGACGTGCCCGCCGGCACGGGCGCCGGCACCTTCGAGGCGATGCTGCGTGCTGCCTCGTTGCGGGTGACCCGTCCCCGGGTCGCGGTGCTGACCGCTGTGCAGGAACGACCGCACAGCGACACCGACACGATCCTGCGCAGCGTGCGCGCCGACCTGGGCGAGGTCTCGCACCAGGCCGTGTACGACGTGCTGCGGGCGCTCACCGCGGCCGGGCTGGTGCGCCGCATCCAGCCCGCCGGCTCGGTGGCGCGCTACGAGACCCGTGTCGGCGACAACCACCACCACCTGGTGTGCCGCGGCTGCGGCGCGATCGTCGACGTCGCGTGCGCCGTCGGCGAGGCTCCGTGCCTCGACGCCAGCGAGCACCACGGCTTCGACATCGACGAGGCCGAGGTCGTCTACTGGGGCACCTGCCCCGCCTGCACGACCGCCTGACCAGCACCACCGACCGAAGCCCAGCGCGCAAGCCGTACGGAAAGGCAGAGAATGACCAACGACCAGGAGCGTTGCCCCGTGAGCCACGCGGCCGAGGAGAGCGCCACCCAGAAGCACGGCGGCACCGAGAGCGAGAACCCGGGCATCCCGGGCCCGACCCCCCGCGAGGGCGTCACCCCGCGCAGCAACCAGGACTGGTGGCCCAACCGGCTCGACCTGTCCCCGCTGCGCGTGCACTCCTCGAAGGGCGACCCGCTCGGGCCCGACTTCGACTACCAGCGCGAGCTCGAGGGCCTCGACGTCGACGCGCTCAAGGCCGACGTCGTCGACGTGCTGCGCACCTCCCAGGACTGGTGGCCGGCCGACTTCGGCCACTACGGCGGCCTGATGATCCGCCTGAGCTGGCACGCCGCCGGCACCTACCGGCTCTTCGACGGCCGTGGCGGCGCCGGTCAGGGCATGCAGCGCTACGCCCCGCTCAACTCCTGGCCCGACAACGCGAACCTCGACAAGGCCCGCCGCCTCCTGTGGCCGGTCAAGCAGAAGTACGGCCAGAAGGTCTCGTGGGCCGACCTGCTCGTGCTCGCCGGCAACGTGGCGCTCGAGGACATGGGCTTCGACACCTTCGGCTTCGCGTTCGGCCGCTCCGACGTCTGGGAGCCCGAGGAGGTCTTCTGGGGCTCCGAGGAGGAGTGGCTGGCCGACGGCCGCTACACCGGCGACGGCACCATGGTCGAGGACCTCGGTGCCACCGAGATGGGCCTGATCTACGTCAACCCCGAGGGCCCGCAGGGCGAGCCCGACCCGTTGAAGGCGGCGCACTACATCCGCGAGACCTTCGCGCGGATGGCGATGAACGACGAGGAGACCGTCGCGCTCATCGCCGGTGGCCACACCTTCGGCAAGACCCACGGCGCGGCGATCGCCGACGACCACGTGGGCCCCGAGCCCGAGGCCGCCGAGCTGACCGAGCAGGGCCTGGGCTGGACCAGCAGCTACGGCAGCGGCAAGGGTGCCGACGCCATCACGTCGGGCCTCGAGGTCACCTGGACGCCCACCCCCACCCAGTGGGGCAACGGCTTCTTCGACATGCTCTTCGGCCACGAGTGGGAGCTCGTCAAGAGCCCCGGCGGCGCGTGGCAGTGGGAGGCCAAGGACGCCGAGGACATCATCCCCGGCCCGACCGAGGACTCGCCGAAGCGCAAGCCGACCATGCTCACCACCGACCTCGCGCTGCGCACGGACCCGGCGTACGAGAAGATCTCGCGCCGCTTCCACGAGAACCTCGACGAGTTCGCCGACGCCTTCGCGCGCGCCTGGTACAAGCTGCTGCACCGAGACATGGGGCCGGTCGAGCGGCTGCGGGGTCCCTGGGTCCCCGAGGCCCAGCTGTGGCAGGACCCGGTGCCGGCGCTCGACCACGACCTCGTGGACGACGCCGACATCGCCGGCCTCAAGACCACGCTGCTCGAGTCGGGCCTCAGCGCCCAGCGCCTGATCAGCACCGCGTGGGCCTCCGCCGCGTCGTTCCGCAAGACCGACCTGCGCGGCGGCGCCAACGGTGCCCGCATCCGCCTGGCCCCGCAGAAGGACTGGGAGGCCAACGAGCCCGAGGAGCTCGCGAGCGCCCTGGCCACCCTCGAGCGGGTGCAGCAGGAGTTCAACGACGCCCAGTCGGGCGGCAAGCGGGTCTCGCTGGCCGACCTGATCGTCCTCGGTGGCGTCGCCGCCGTGGAGCAGGCCGCCCGCGAGGGTGGCGTCGAGGTCACCGTGCCGTTCCGCCCCGGTCGCACCGACGCGACGGCCGAGCAGACCGACGCCGACTCGTTCCGCTTCCTCGAGCCCCGCGCCGACGCCTTCCGCGGCTACCTGCGCAGCGGCGAGAAGATCCCGGCCGAGGCGCTGATGGTCGACCGTGCCTACATGCTCGACCTCACCGCCCCCGAGCTGACCGTCCTGCTCGGCGGCATGCGCAGCCTCGGGGCGACGGTCGGCGGGTCGCGCCACGGCGTGCTCACCGACCGCCCGGGCGTGCTCTCGACCGACTTCTTCGTCAACCTGCTCACGCCCGGCAACCGGGTGCGTGCCTCGCGCGACGACGAGAACGTCTACGAGATCCAGGACGCCGTGAGCGGCGAGACGCGCTGGACCGCCACCGCTGCCGACCTGGCCTTCGGCTCGAACTCCGAGCTGCGGGCCCTCGCCGAGGTCTACGCCAGCGACGACGCGCGCGAGAAGTTCGTGCACGACTTCGTCGCCGCCTGGGACAAGGTGATGGAGGCCGACCGCTTCGACCGCGGCTGAGCCACCAGCAGTACCGCACCAGCACCGGACCCCCGTCGCCTTCAGGCGGCGGGGGTCCGGTGCGTCCGGGGACGAGACGTCGGCTTCAGCAGTAGCGCACGGCGCGGTGGCCGCGCACGAAGCCCCACAGTCCCAGGCCCCGCTCGGCGGCCAGGCGCGCCGACAGCGAGGTGGGGGCGCCGACGGCGACCAGCGAGCCGACGCCGGCCGAGACGGCCTTCTGCACCAGCTCGAAGCCGGCGCGCCCGCTGACGACCAGGCAGGCCTCGGCGACCGGATCGCCCGCGAGCAGCCGTGCGCCGGTCACCTTGTCGACGGCGTTGTGGCGGCCGATGTCCTCGCGCACCACGAGCAGCTCGCCGTCGGCGCGGGCCAGCGCCGCCGCGTGCACGCCACCGGTGCGGTCGAAGACCCGCTGCGCCTGGCGCACCAGGTCGGGCAGGCGGCGTACGACGTCGGGCGTGGGCAGCGGGCCTGCCCAGGGCTCGGCGGGGGTCACCGAGAGCGCGTCGGCCACGCTGTCGGCGCCGCAGACGCCGCAGGCCGAGGAGCCTGCTGAGAGCCCCTCGTGGCGGTGCCCGGGCTCACGGGCGGGCGCGGAGTCCAGCGCCACCGTGACGACGTTGAACTCCTGCTCGCGGGTCAGGTCGGCGTCGGTGCAGTAGGCCACGCCGGCGAGCCCGGTGCCGGCGCCGAGCAGGCCCTCGTGGCGCACCCAGCCGGCGGCCAGCTCGAAGTCGTGCCCGGGGGTGCGCATGGTCACCCAGACGCGGCGGGCCGGCGCTCCCGGCCAGGTGAGCCGGACCTCGAGCGGCTCCTCGGTGGCCAGGCGGTCCTCGTGGCGGCGCACCTGGTCGCCCACGTGCTCCTCGACCCGGGTGCGCACGGTGGGGCCGGGGCGGCGGGGGAGACCGGTCATGCTCAGGCCTCCCGGTAGGCCCGGACGACCGCGAGGCGGTGCTCGAGCTCGTCGGTGGTGTCGACGACCCGCCGTCGCAGCGACGAGTCGAGGTCGTCGCGGGCGAGCAGCGCGTGGGCCCGGCGCACGGTGGTCTCGTCGAGGCTGCTCAGCGGGAAGAACGCCTCGGCGACGTCGGCGAGCACCCAGCCGCTGTGCACCTCGGCCGTGCCGGGCAGCTCGTCGAAGTAGCGCTCGACGTAGGGCGCCAGCAGCTCCTCCTGGCCCGCGCGCCACATGCCCTCGCCGGCCGCCTCGAGCTCGTAGTTGGGCGCCGTGGCAGCGCCGTTGAAGCGCTCCCAGGCCCAGGCCTTCGCCTCGGCGGTGGGCAGCGAGGCGACGGCGCGGGTGTGCTCCACGCGGGAGACCGCGGTGGGCTCGGCCTCGAGGTGCGCGTCGAGCGACTCCCGGTCGACGGCCCCGAGCACGGCCAGGCGCACCAGCACCCGCCAGCGCAGCGCCAGGTCGAGCTCGACGCCCGGCGGCAGGTCGCGGCCCATCAGCCAGCCCTCGAGCACCTCGGTCGAGGCGCACGACGAGACGGCAGCCTGGTAGGCGGCCAGCTGCAGGGTCGAGCCGGCATCGGCGGTGCGAGCGGCCGCCAGGGCGGCGACGTGCACCCGCGCCGACGCGGCGGCGGGGTCGGCGGCCAGCGGCACGACCTTCGCCAGCACCCAGCCCAGCGTGAACTGCACGGCGGCGTCCTGGTCCTCCACGACCAGCCACGGCTCGAGCAGGTCGAGCACCGCGCCCGGCGCGACGCGGGCGTGGTGGAAGGCGCTGCGCACCGAGTTCCACATGCCGGCGCGCAGCATCGGGTCGTCCGTCGAGCCGACCAGGTCGGGCAGCCGCGACATCGTCACCGGGTCGGGCTCGGTGACCGCCCAGGTGTCCTCGAAGGGGTCGAGGAGCACCGCCTCGCCGGCGCCGACGTCGTACGCCGTCTCGGCGGCGTCGACGACCAGCTCGCGCACCTGCCAGGCGGCGTCGTCGGGGCCCCGGGTGGCGGCGCGCAGCGTGTGGGACCGGTCGGCCGGGTGGCCCTCCGGCGGGGTGCGCAGCAGCCGCGCCTCGCCCGGTGCGTCGCCGGTGCCGCGGTCGAGCACGATGCGGTCGGGCCCGGCGGTGACCAGCCAGCTGTCGGCGAAGGCGTCGAGGTCGCCCGCGCCGGCGCGGGTCCAGCTGTCGAGCAGGTCGTGCATCGTGGCGTTGCCGTAGAAGTGCCCGTGCAGGTGGTCGCGCACGCCGGCCAGGAAGACCTCGTCGCCCATCGTGGCGTTGAGCTGCTTGAGGATGCTGGAGCCCTTGGCGTAGGAGATGCCGTCGAAGTTCTGCAGCGCCGCGGTCGCGTCGTCCTCGCCGTTGCCGGCCACCGGGTGGGTGCTGGGGCGCTGGTCGGCCAGCAGCCCCCACTGGCGCCGGGCGTAGGCGTTCTGCACCCAGGCGTCGTCGTACTCGGTGACGGCCGCGGTGACCCGGTTGCCCATGTACTCGGCGAAGGACTCGTTGAGCCACAGGTCGTCCCACCACAGCGGCGTGGTGATGTTGCCGAACCACTGGTGGGCCATCTCGTGGGCGACGGTGGTGGCCCGTGAGATGCGCTGGCCGCGGGTGACGCGGCTGGTGAAGACCAGCGGGTCGCGGAACGTCACGCAGCCGGGGTTCTCCATCGCGCCGGCGTTGAACTCGGGCACGAAGGCCTGGTGGTAGTCGCCGAACGGGTAGCGGATCCCGAAGAGCCGGTGCATCTCGTCGAAGGACTGCCTGGTCAGCGTGAGCAGCTCGTCGGCGTCGGCCTCGAGGTCGGCCGCGATCGACTGGCGGCACGACAGCCCGAGCGGGATGCCGTCGTGCTCGTCGCGCAGCAGGTGGTAGGGCCCGGCGACCAGGGTCACGAAGTAGGTCGACAGCGGCTTGCTGGGCCCGAGCTCCCACACGCCCGGCTCGGGGTTGGTGCCGGGGGAGTTGCCCACGACGACCCAGTCCTCGGGCGCACGCACGTGGAAGGTGTAGGGCGCCTTGAGGTCGGGCTGGTCGAAGCAGGCGAAGATGCTGGGCGCGGCGTCCATGAACGACATGCCGTAGACGTAGTGGCGGCCGTCGGCGGGGTCGACCGAGCGGTGCAGGCCCTCGCCGTCGTTGCGGAAGGCCATCACCGCGTCGACGACCAGCTGGTTGGGGCCCTCGATGGTCTCCAGCGGCACCCGTCCGCGCTGCAGCAGGTCGACGTCGACCGGCCGTCCGTTGAGGTGGATGCTGCGCACCGAGCGCGGCTTGAGGTCGACGAAGGTCGACCCGCCGCGCGAGGTGAAGTCGAGCCGGGTGGTCGAGGCGAAGGTCTCCTCCGACGAGGCGAGGTCGAGCGTCACGTCGTACGACGTCACCTCGAGCAGCTCGGCGCGGGCGAGGGCCTCGCTGCGCTGCAGTCCACGGGCGGCGGTGGCGGGGTGCTGGTGGGTCACCCGCACACCCTAGGCCGGGCATCATTTTACTTTTGGTAACGGTTCGGGAGCAGCGCGGAGCGGCGGCAACCATTTCCGGGTGCGCGGCGTCAACATGACAGCGGGGCGTCCTCTTCGCCCCCACCTCACGGGAGGAACCACACGCGATGAAGCGTTCACACACGCGCCAGGGAAAGGCCCTGGCGTCCACCACCGCCGCGCTCGGACTGATGATCTCGGGGCTCGCCCTCTCCTCCGGGCCCGCTCAGTCCGCACCGGCGAACGACTGCGCCGCCCCGGTCGACGTCTCGACGCTCGCCGAGGGCGACACCCTGACCGCGCTCAGCGTGGTCAGGGGCACCACTCCCCAGGAGTTCACCGGCACCGTCATCGGCACCATCGACGACGGCATCGCCGTCGGGCTCGACATGCTGGTCGTCGACTTCGAGGACCCCGACGCCGCCTCGGCGATGTCGAAGGCCGGAGGCATCTGGCAGGGCATGTCGGGCTCGCCGGTCTACGTCGGCGACCCCGCCGACGGCAACCTCGTCGGCGCGATCGCCTACGGCCTGTCGTGGGGACCCTCGCCGGTCGCCGGCGTCACCCCCTTCAGCGAGATGGACGACTACCTCGACGCCCAGGCGCCGCGGCGGGTGCGCGTGGACGGCACCCAGGCCCGCGACATCGCCCGCGAGACCAGCACGACGCGGGCCCAGGTCCAGGAGGGCTTCTCCCAGCTGCGGCTCCCGGTGGGCGTCAGCGGCATCTCCGGCAGCCGGCTGCAGCAGGCCCGCGAGGCCGCGGTCGAGCGTGGGGCCCGCTACTTCCGCGGCAACGAGATGGCCGCTGTGCGCGGCGGGCGCGACGACGCCTCCCGCGCCACCGACGACGACCTGGTGGCCGGCGGCAACATGGGCGCCTCGTTCTCCTACGGCGACATCACCTACGCCGGCGTCGGCACCGTCACCTCGGTGTGCGGTGGCCAGGTGGTCGGCTTCGGGCACCCGATGGGCTTCCTGGGCGAGACCACCCTGGGCCTGCACCCGGCCGACGCGCTCTTCGTGCAGCCCGACTCCTTGGGTGCGCCCTTCAAGGTCGCCAACATCAGCCCGGCCGTGGGCACCGTCACCGACGACCGCCTGGCCGGCATCACCGGCGTGCTCGGCCCGCTGCCCGAGGCGATGACCGTCACCTCCGACGTGCAGTACGGCGCCCGCGAGCGCACCGGCTCCACCGACGTGCACGTGTCGGAGTGGGCCGCGGAGGTCGCGTTCTCGCAGCACCTGGCCAACCACGACCGCGTGCTCGACGGCATCATCGGCGGCACCTCGGCGATGGGCATCGTCGTGGAGGGCACCGACGAGGCGGGCGAGCCGTTCACCCTCGACGCCTCCGACCTCTTCGTCGACGACCAGGACATCACCTGGGCCGCCGCGTGGGACATCGGTGACCTGGTCTGGGCGCTCTCGCGGATCCCCGAGGCCAGCGTCGACTCGGTCGACCTCGACTCGGTGGTCACCGACGCGACCGACACCCTGCGCGTCGCCGGTCTCGAGCAGCGCCGGGGCGGCGAGTGGACCAAGGTCAGCAACCGTCGCCAGGGCGTCGTCGCCCAGGCGGGCAAGGTGCTGCGCCTGCGCGCCGTGCTGCGCGCCGAGGACGACTCGCTCAGCTACGTCCCCTTCCGCACCCGGATCGCCGACAAGGCCCGCTCGGGCTACCTCTCGGTGATGGGCGGCTCGTCCGCCTGGACCAACCTCTACCGCGCGAAGACCGTGGCCAAGGTGGTCGAGGCCGTCGAGTCCTCGCCGCGCAACGACGAGGTCCTCTTCGAGCTGCGCCTGCGCCGCAACGGTGGCCGTCTCGAGCAGACCGCCGGGCCGCAGAGCACCGTGGTGCAGGGCCGCAAGGGGTTCTTCGTGCGGGTGGCCGGCGGCCGACGCGGGTAGTCGCTCGGGCGGGGGGGGGGGGGCCCCCCCCCCCCCCCCCCCCCCCCGCCGTTCCTATGCTGGGGCCATGGCAGCAGGGGAGTGCGCACGCGAGGACCGGGACCGGCTGCTGGAGACGGTGCGGACCTCCGTCATCGGCGAGGACCAGGTGATGGCCACGCCCTACGGCCCGCGCCGGGTCACCTACGCCGACTACACCGCCTCGGGGCGCGCGCTGTCCTTCATCGAGGACTTCGTGCGCGACCAGGTGCTGCCGGCCTACGCCAACACCCACACCGAGTCCTCGGGCACGGGCCTGCAGACCACCCGGCTGCGCGAGGAGGCCCGCGAGACGATCCGCCAGGCGTGCGGCGGCGACGCGTCGAGCGTGGTGCTCTTCGCCGGCTCCGGCAGCACCGGGGCCATCGCCAAGCTGATCGGGGTGCTCGGGCTGCGTGTGCCCTCGGTCCTCGACGACCTGCACCGCCTCAGCGACCACATCCCCGCCGACCAGCGCCCGGTTGTCTTCGTCGGGCCCTACGAGCACCACTCCAACGAGGTGCCCTGGCGCGAGACGATCGCCGACGTCGTGGTGATCGCCGAGGACGCCGACGGCCACATCGACCAGGACCTCCTGCGGCGCCGGCTCGAGGAGCACGCCGACCGGCCGCTGCTGATCGGCTCGTTCTCGGCCGCCAGCAACGTGACCGGCATCCTCTCCGACACCGCCGGCATCGCGGAGGTCCTCCACGAGCACGGCGCGCTGTCGCTGTGGGACTTCGCCGCGGCGGCGCCGTACGTCGACATCGAGATGGGTGCGCTCGAGGGCCGGCCGCTGTCCTACAAGGACGCGGTCTTCTTCTCCCCGCACAAGTTCATCGGCGGCCCCTCGACCCCGGGGGTGCTGGTGGCGCGCCGCGAGCTCTTCGCCAACCGGGTGCCCGACGTGCCCGGCGGCGGCACGGTGGCCTACGTCAACGACGACGACCACCGCTACCTGGCCGACCCCACGCACCGCGAGGAGGGCGGCACCCCCGCCATCATCGAGTCGATCCGCGCCGGGCTGGTCGTCGGGCTCAAGCAGGCCGTGGGCACCGACACGATCCGCGAGCAGGAGGAGCGCCACCTCTCCCGCGCCGTCGCGGCGTGGCGCGAGGAGCCCGCGCTCGAGCTGCTGGGCAGCCTCGACGCGCAGCGGCTCTCCATCGTCTCGTTCGTGGTCCGCTCGCCCTCGGGCCGCTACCTGCACCACAACTTCGTGGTCGCGCTGCTCAACGACCTCTTCGGGATCCAGTCGCGCGGCGGCTGCTCGTGCGCCGGGCCCTACGGCCACCGGCTGCTGGGCATCGACCTCGAGCGCTCCCACGAGTTCGAGCGCGAGATCGCCGGCGGCTGCGAGGGGATCAAGCCCGGGTGGGTGCGGGTGAACTTCAACTACTTCGTCTCCGACACGGTCGTGGACTACCTCGTCGAGGCGGTGCGGATGGTCGCCCGCGACGGGTGGCGGCTGCTGGGCGACTACCGCTTCGAGGTCGCCACGGGGCTCTGGCGCCACCGCGAGGGGCTCGTCGAGCCCCCGCTGTCGCTGCGCCAGGTCTCGTACGCCGGCGGGGTGCCGCACATGCCCCAGCACCGCGAGCGCGGCGGCGAGGAGATGCTCGCCGAGCACCTGCTCGAGGCCAGGAGGGTGCTCGAGGACGCGCAGGTCACGACGATGCCCGACCTCGAGGAGCACCCGGGCCAGGTCTCGCCCGACTTCGAGCACCTGCGCTGGTTCGACCTGCCCCGGGCCTGCCTGGCCTGACGCCCGCGATCAGAGGCGCACGATCATCTTGCCGGTGTTGCGGCCCGAGAGCAGGCCGAGGAAGGCGTCGACGGTGCTGTCGAGCCCGTCGCTGACGGTCTCGCGGGCCACCAGCTCGCCGTCGGCGACCCACTGGCCGGCGCGGCGGTAGAACTCGCCGGCAGCCTCGGCGTGGTCGCTGACGATGAAGCCGCGCAGCACCAGCCGCTTCTGCACCAGCATCATCATGTTGCGCGGGCCGGCCGGGGCCTCGGTGGCGTTGTAGGAGGCGATCGCGCCGCAGGCCGCGACCCGGCCGAAGTCGTTGAGGTTGCTGATCGCGGCCTCGAGGTGCTCGCCGCCGACGTTGTCGAAGTAGACATCGATGGGGCCGTGCTCGCGCAGCTGCTTGCCGACCGGGCCGTCGTGGTAGTCGAAGGCGGCGTCGAAGCCGAGCTCCTCGGTCAGCCAGCGCACCTTCTCGGGGGTGCCGGCCGAGCCGATCACCTTGGACGCGCCGAGGTGGCGCGCCATCTGGCCCGCGAGCGAGCCGACGGCGCCGGCCGCGCCGGAGACGAAGACGACGTCTCCCTCCTTCATCTCCGCGACGCGCGTCAGCCCGACGTACGCCGTCAGGCCGGGCATGCCGAGCACCCCGAGGTAGGCGGAGGCCGGGATCGCCGAGGTGTCGATCCGGCGGGCGGCCGAGGCGGGCAGCACGGCGTGCTCGCGCCAGCCGGCCATGTGGAGCACGGTGTCGCCGGGGGAGAGGGAGTCGTCGTTGCTCTCGACGACCTCGCCGACGGCGCCGCCCTCCATGGGCGCGTCGAGGGCGTAGGGCGGGACGTAGGACTTGGTGTCGTTCATCCGACCGCGCATGTAGGGGTCGACGGACAGGAAGGTGTTGCGCACCAGGACCTCCCCGGCGCCCGGCGCGGGCAGCTCGGTCTCGACGGTGCGGAAGTCGGTGGGCGCCGGCTCCCCGTGCGGGCGGGCGGTCAGCTGGATCTGTCGCGTGGGGGTGCTCATGGCCCCGATCCTGCCAGTGGGCCGATGGGGCCCCGACGGCCCCGTGGTGGCCGGGGAGGGGTGCCTGAGATCACAGCGCCGGTAAAGAGGGGCCGTGGTGTAGCGACCGCTACAGTGTAAGTGTCGTCGAAGGAGATGACTCATGACCACGAGGGTCATGGACCGGCACCACGAGACCTGGCCCGAGACGGGCCGAGAGGGATGAGAATCATGAGCACGCAGCTGGACCTGGCCAACGGCATCGCCGCCGGACGGCGTCGCCCGGACCAGGAGCACGCACTGCTGCGCAACGTCGAGCTGGCCGCGGAGGCCCCGCGCCCCAAGCGGCGCACCCGTCGGCTGCTGGGCCGCTGAGCGACCCCCTCACGCACGACGAAAGCCCCGGACCGTGACGGCCTGTTCGGCTTTTAGTGTGGTTTTGGGCGCGCCTTGTCCGGCCCTCCCGGTAACCTTGACCCTTCGGTCAGGGCCCGGGAGGGCCGGTTCGCGTTCGGAGGGGGTCGCTGGTGGTTGCCGCCCGCGACCTCGAGGACGGCACTGCCGGTGGGACCGGCGCCGGCACGCTGTCTGGCGGAGACGTCCCGCCAGGAGGACAACTGACCGACGCAGCAGCACCGCAGTGCCCGGACCCGTCACACGCGGGGAGCCGGGTGCGCCGCCGTGGGCTCAGGGCCTCCGCGGCCGGCACACGGCAGCGGTTCGAGTGCCTGCCCGAGACCGGAAAGCGGCACTTCTTCACCACCCCGGCCGCCGGAGCGGTCGAGGCTGGACGCTCACCGAGGCAGCGGTGCCCTGACCCGTGGCACGCCGACGCCCGGGTCCAGGGACGAGGCACGCGCACGACGAAGGCGGGCACCTGGCGGCGGTTCCGGTGCACCCGGCCCGACGGCAGCTCGCACTTCTTCCAGGTGCTCGCCTCGGCGGCCGGCACCCAGCTCACCTCGCTCGACCGCCCGCCGGGGTGCCCCGAGCACGCGGTCTCGAAGGTGACCCGGCAGGGCGTGTACGGCCGCGGCGCCACGAAGCGACAGCGCTACCGCTGTGTCCCCGCCGACGGCACGGCGCCACACACCTTCACCCCGCCACTGGCACGGGAGGCCGTCGAGGTCGGTGTCGAGAGCTGCACGACTTGCGACGAACTGCTCTCCCCGCACCGCGGCGCGCTCACCGGCGCCCGGCACACCCCGTGGACGCTCGCGTTGTACGCCCGGGCGCTGAACGAGCTCTCGATGGGCGCCAGCTACGCGGCGGTGTCGCTGATGATGCGCGAGTACCGCGACCGAGCCAGCCGCCACCTGCTCGAGCACCATGGCGGCGGCGCGCTGCTCGACGGGCAGGCGACCGGGGCCGCGCAGTCGTACACCGCCGCGCAGGGCAAGTCCGCCTGGCACCTCGCCGCCGACCTGGTGGAGCAGTACGCACCGCTGCTGTGGCGCCCCGTCGAGCAGCAGATGCGCGACCGCGACCGGCAGCAGCGCGCCGCGAACGACCAGCAGCTCGCCGCTGCACCGAACGCCGCGCTCGCCACCCCCATCACCTGGCTGCTCGACGAGCAGCCGGTCATTTTGTCCGGCCGTCGCCGGCGCGGCCAGCAGCGGCGCCTTGAGCGGAACCAGTGGAGCTTGCTGGTGGTCGTCGAGGTCCGCTGGCACCCGGCCGAGGACCCGATGAGCTACCCGCGTCGGGAGTACCGGCTCCGGCTGGCGCGCGCCTACCCGCGCGCGAACGAACAGGCGTGGCGGCTGGTGCTGGACGAGCTCGGCGAACGCCCGGACTTCATCGTCGCCGACAACGCCGAAGCCATCAGCAACGCGGTGACGAAGCAGTACGGCGCAGGGGTCGTCGGACTGGTCCCGAGCCTGTTCCACATCCAGCGCAACCTCCGCGACGCACTGAGGAAGCTGCCAGGGGCGACCACCAAGCTCGAGGGGCGCACCGTGCTGGTCCCCGAACTGGCCAAGCACCTCGACGTGCTCGCTCGCGACGAGCTGCTCAACCTCGGCCCCGCCGACTGGACACGGTGGTGGGACGACCTCATCGGCGCCGTCGCCACGCTGCCGGCGCCCGTGACCGGAGTGCTGGAGCAGCGCCGCATCTACGAACCCCGGGTCGCGGCCGCGCTGCCCATCCTGGCCCGACAGCCGCAGCTGCCGGCGTCCAACGCCGCGGTCGAGAACCGGATCCGGCACGCGCTTGAGCCGTTCCTGGACAACCGCAAGCAGCTGTACCGCAACCTCGCCCGGACGAACTTCCTGCTCGATCTCGCGGTCGCCCGGGCCCAGGGCGCGTTCACCGACCTCGACGAGGTCACCCGGCTGCTGCGCGAAGACAACGAGGCCGCCGGCGGGTGGGCACCCGCCCCGCGCACCCTCGCCGACGCTCAACCGCCACCGCGCGCCGAGGGTGAGCCGCCACCGGTGTACTCCTCGCTGTTGAACCCGCTGCTGGTCGCCGCGCTCGCCGAGCAGCGGCTCACCCAACCACCCGTTCGGCAGCAGGACGGGCAGCAGGACGGGCAGCAGGGCGGGCAGCAGAGCGGAGGGCGACCGTGACGCTCACCGACGCCGGCTTCGAGCTGTTCCAGCACCTCACCGCCCGCACCTTCCTCGTGCTCGACACCGAGTACACCCGCGACCCCGACGGGGATGGCGACCGCATCATCTCCCTGGCCATCACCCCGGTTGTCGGCGGGAAACGGGTTCGCGACGGCGAGCTGTACGTCGAGATGAACCCCGGCGTGCCCGTTGACCCCCGCTCCACCGCGGTGCACGGCTTCACCACCGAGGCCGTGGCCCGCAAGCGCCGCTTCGGCTACTACGCGCCCGCGGTGCTCGACGCCCTCACCGTCCCCGACGCGGTGCTGGTCTGCCACACCGGCAGCGACATCCGGGTGCTGCGCCGCGAGTTGGAGCGGCTCGACGAGGCGAGGGCAACCGGGGACGCGACGGTGCCCGTCGGCCTCGAGCAGCTGCCCGAGCTGCCCATCATCGACACCAGCACCCTGCCGCGACTGCTCCGGCTGCCCGGCGTCGGTCAGCGCGGCGTCGTCAGCCTCGCCACCTTGTGCCAGCTCGTCGGGGTCGCCAACGCCGAGGCGCACCACGCCCGCGCGGACGCCCGCGCCACCGCCGACGCCCTGGTCAAGCTGCTCCTTCACGCCGCCGGGGCGTTCGCCTACGACAGCCTCGAGGCGCTGCTCGAAGATCACGCCCGGGGCACTACCCACGACCCGAAGCTTCCTGGCTACATCCGCAGCCGCCGCGAAGCGCCCGTCGTCCCGACCGAGCACCTGGTCCGCCACGACTCCCCGCTCACCCACGCGGGCACTCCGGCCGAGCAGCAGGCGTGGTTGGAGCTGGCCGTGGAGTGCGTGCGGCTGCGCTGCCCGCACCTGCGCACCGAAGCCACCCTCGCCGCCCAGGAGAACGGCGCCGCGCTGTTCGACCCACTCGTCGCGCTGCTGGCCACCGTCACCGAGCCCGGCCAGGCAGGCACCCTGCTCGGCGCCGTCGCCGCACTCATCACCGCCTCCAGCCCTGGTGCCGACCCGCCCGCGGCCGCGCCCGCGCTCGCGCACACCCGGGCGCTGCGCTGGTGGGCCAAGCAGCGGCCCCAGGTCGAAGCCTCCACCCCGTGCGAGCCGTCCGGGTCTCGCTCCTGCCCCGACTGCTGGGAAGGTCACGGTTGCCCCCGCGACACGCTGTACCAGCCGGTGACCCGGATCGCGGTGCTCGGCGAGCAGGGCAGGCTCACCAAGACCGGCATCCGAGACCGCCTCTTCGGCAAGCGCGAGGACCGTCGCATCAACCGCTGGTCACCGACCCACCCGCGCGAGACCGCGTACATGGCTTGGATGGTGTTCACCTTCACCGTCGAGGAGGACCGGGTCCTCGCCGCGAACGACTACCTCGCCGCCGCGATGAGCAAGGACCTCCACCTGCACGAGCCGCGGCTGGCCCGGATCGCGTGCCAGTCGATCGCGGAGACCCGCGGGCTGACCGCAGCGAAGGAGGCCGCGGGGACGGTGCTCGCCGGCCGCACGACCGACCCGGCCTACGATGAGCTCGAACTGTGGATGACCTGGCACGAGCAGGCCGCGGTCGCCACCGCCCGGGCCCAGCAGCCGCGCACCATCACCCACCGGCGCCTCGCCCGCCCCGAAGGGCGCGTGAACCCGAACCCCTACCTGCCGCGCTGATGGACGAACCAGTCGGACATCCCAGCCGGCGTTGAAGCGCGCGCCCCCGTTCTCCCACCGCGATGAAAGCAATGTTCAGCGCACGCTGTACTATTCAGCACATGCTGACCACTGCTAGCCGTCTTGACGTGATGAACAGGTTGGGTCGGGCGATGGCCGACCCCACGCGCTCCCGCCTACTCATGGCCCTTCTGGAGGGCCCCGCCTACCCCGGCGACCTCGCCCGCGACCTAGACCTGACCCGGTCCAACGTGTCGAACCACCTCGCGTGCCTGCGCGACTGCGGCATCGTCGTAGCCGAACCCGAAGGCCGACACACGCGCTACGCCGTCGCTGACCCGCACCTCACCCGGGCTCTCACTGCGCTCATCGACGTCACCCTCGCCGTCGACGAGAGCGCACCCTGCATCGACCAGCAATGTGTCCTGCCCGGGTGTGGCACCCAAGGGGCCGGCGCCTGATGCTGACCTCCGCAGCGCAGGCCATCGGCCTGTTCATCGCCACCAACATCGACGACATCATCGTGCTGTCGCTGTTCTTCGCCCGAGGAGCTGGACGGCCCGGAACCACGTCGCGCATCCTGGCTGGGCAGTACCTGGGGTTCGCCGGCATCCTCGCCGCGGCAGTGCTCGTGTCGCTCGGCGCCGGAGCCTTCCTGCCCGAGGCCGCGATCCCCTACTTCGGCCTCATCCCGCTCGTCCTCGGCCTCTGGGCTGCATGGCAGGCATGGCGCGATGATGATGATGATGATGACGACGACGACGCCAAAGTCGCCGGCAAGGCCGTCGCAGTGTGGACCGTCGCCGCCGTCACCTTCGCCAACGGCGGCGACAACATCGGCGTCTACGTCCCCGTCTTCTTGAACGTGGGCCCCGCCGCGACAGCCGCCTACTGCGTCGTCTTCCTCGTCCTCGTCGCCGCCTTGGTGGTCGCAGCCAGGTTCGTCGCCACCCGACCAGGAATCGACGAAGTCCTCGAACGCTGGGAGCACATCCTGTTCCCGGTCGTCCTCATCGGCCTGGGCCTGGTCATCCTCTACAGCGGCGGAGCCTTCGGGCTCTGATGCTTCGCCTGGCCAGCGGTCGAGCACGTGCAGGTAGCGCGGGCCTAGTCGCCGTCACCCTCGACAGGAGAACGCTCCTCCGCGCGCCGGTCACGCTCGAGTAGCGCTCGCCGACACGCCGCCCGACCGCTACCTGCCCCCGAGCTCCGCCCATCGCGTGCAGGCTGGAGCCATCGGCTCGGAGGCGCAGACGCGAAAGCGCCCCCCGGTCCGATCGGACCGGGGGGCGCTTCGATGCGCCACAGGCGCGCCGTGAACCCACACTAAAAGCCGAACAGGCCGTGACGGTCCGGGGCTCTCGTGGCGTTCTGGGGCGCGAGGCCTACTGCTGCAGGCCCAGCGCGAACTCGACCTTGCCGCTGGGGTCGACGGCGGCGTCGAGCACCTTGTCGTCGAGCATGGTGGCGGCGGACTCGTCGAGGTAGACGGTCGCACCGGCCTGCTCGACCACCTGGTCGCCGGGCTGGCCCGCGTCGGCGGCGGTGACGGCGAAGCTGGGGTCGGACTCGGACTCCGAGGTGATCCGGAGGCCGGCGGTCTCGGGGAGGCCCTCCTGGGAGGCGATCTCCTTGACGATGAGGCTGGCGTTCTCGGTGAGGGTGAGCATGTGGACTCGCTTTCCTCGGATGGGGTGCAGAAGTCCTCCACACAACCCGACACGTCGCCCAGGTTCAACTCGGCGCGGTCCCCGGGCGTGTCGCTCGTGCGAGGCTGGGCCCCATGAACCCGAGCATCCCAGGCACCAGTGACCCGAGCCTGCGCAGTGTCGACCTGGTCAAGATCGGCCCCGAGCGCTTCAAGGCCACCAACGGCCGGGGCGGGGTGCTGCCCATCGGCTCGGGCGACGACCCCGACTTCACCCCCGTGGAGCTGATGCTGGCCGCCGTGGCCGGCTGCGGGGCGATCGACCTGACCCTGATCACCGGCAAGCGGGCCGAGCCGACCGCGTTCGGCGCCCACGTCGAGGGCCACAAGGTCCGCGACGAGCACGGCAGCCGGATCACCGGGATCACGGTGACCTTCGAGGTCGAGTTCCCCGAGGGCGAGGCCGGGGACGCCGCCCGCGCGGTGGTGCCGCGCACGCTGCGCCAGGTCGAGGAGCGGCTGTGCACCGTGGGGCGCACCATCACCGTGGGCGACCAGGTGCGCTACCGCAGCGCCGACGAGGCCGCCGACGACCGGCCCGACCCGGCCTGAGGGCCTAGCCGACGGTGACGCCCTCGATGTCGACGGCCGTCTTGGGCGTGCCGTCGCCGGGGCCGTTGCGGTCGTCGGAGCCGGCCTCCGCCGCCTCGGCGACAGCCTCGACGCCCGCGGCGTCGACGGTGCCGAAGACGGTGTACTGCGGGGGCAGCGGGGTGTCCTCGTAGACGATGAAGAACTGCGAGCCGCCCGAGTCGGGGTAGGGCGTCTTGGCCATCGCCAGGGTGCCCGCGGGGTAGGACTCCTGCCCGCTGAGCTCGTCGGGGATCGTGTAGCCCGGACCGCCGGTGCCGGTGGCGGTGGGGTCGCCGCACTGCAGCACGAAGATGCCCTGCGTGGTGAGGCGGTGGCAGGTGGTGCCGGCGAAGTAGTCCTGCTCGGCCAGGGACACGAAGGAGCCCACGGTGCAGGGGGTGCTGGACGCGTCGAGCGTGGCGCTGAGCTCGCCGATGCTGGTGGCCATCGTGACGTCGACCTCGCCCTCGACGGTCGGGTCGGCGGGCGGCAGCTCGACCTCCTTGGCCGGGTTGCCGTCCTCGACGTAGGAGCACTCGCCGTCGGCCGCGGGCGAGAAGGAGCCGGTGTCGCCCGACTCGGTCGACTCGGTCGACCCGGGGCTCTGGGAGCTCTCCGAGGAGGCGTCGGAGGCGGTCTCGTCGTTCTCGGAGCCGCAGGCGGCGAGGGCGCCGACGCAGGCCAGGACGGCCGCGGCGGCGAGGGGTCGGGTCAGCATGGCGTGCATCGTAGGGGAGCCCCCTGAGCGGCTCCTGAGCGGCTCCTGAGCGCCCTTCGCGGCGGCCCGCTAGGCGTTGAGGCCGCGGGCGGTGACGGGCCACGGGCGCAGCCCCCCGGCCTCCTCCACCCACAGCTCGGAGGCGAGGTTCACCGCCGCGCAGACGTGGTTGGGCACCACGTCGACCTGGTCCCCGAGCCGGGGACGCCGCCCCGGGCCGGGCTCGACCACGGCGTGGTGCTCGGCGAGCGAGACGATGCGGGCCTCGGGGCGGTGCAGCAGCCGCCCGAACCCGCTGGCGTACGACGCCCGGTCGGCGCCCAGGACCTTGCTCCCGGTGTCGAGGACCATCCGGCCGCCGGCCAGGCTGACCACGGTGGCGCGGGCGGTCAGGGCGATGTCGTCGGGCGTGCAGGTGCCCAGCTCCCACTGCTGGGCGTCGCCGAAGACGTAGACGCCCGGGCGCAGCTCGACCTCGGTGGTGTCGTCGTCGTCGCGGTAGGCGCGGGCGCCGGAGAGGCTGGCGGCCAGGGTCGGGGTGGACCCGCCGGAGACGACCGGGACGGCGAGCCCGGTCGCCTCGACCGACGACTTGGCGGCACGCAGCGACAGGGCCTCCGCGGCAGCGACCTCGGCCACCGCGCCGGGTGCGTAGCCGTGGCCGGGGAAGGTGAAGACGCCGCGCACGGGCAGCCCGGCCCGGCGCGCGGCCTGGGCCACCACACCGGCCTTGTCGGGCTCGATGCCGGTGCGGTGGTGGCCGGAGTCGATCTCGACCATCACCTCGATGCCGCTGCCGCCCAGGCGGCGGCCGGTGTTGGCGGCGCCGTACAACGAGTCGACCCCGACCGCCACGCGGGCGACCTCCGCGAGGTCGCGCAGGCGGGCGCCCCGGTCGTCGTCGACCCACACGGGGTAGGCGATGAAGACGTCGGTGCAGCCGAGCCGCACGAACGCCTCGGCCTCGCCGACGGTCGCGACGGTGATCCCGCGGGCCCCGGAGACCAGCTGGAGCCGGGCGATCTCGATGCTCTTGTGCGTCTTGACGTGCGGCCGCAGGCTGACCCGCGAGCTGGCCGCGTGGTCGGCCGCGCGCCGTACGTTGTGGCGCAGCCGGTCGAGGTCCACGCGCAGGTGCGGGGTGGGCACGGGCATGCTCGCAGCCTAGGTCGCTGGGCGGCTCACTCCTCGCCGGGGGTGACCCCGGGGCGGGCGGTGTGGTGGGGGAGTCCGTGGGTGCGGCGCTCCTCCTTCATCTCGGCCTCGAAGAGGTGGCGCCGACCGCCCACGAGCTCGTCGCGGGCCTGCTTCTCGAGGCGCTTGAAGTCGGCGTAGTAGCCGTCGTCGTACTCCTCCATCACCTGGAAGGTCCACCGGCCGTCGAGCACGTTGCGCCCCACGAGCTCGCGGTCGATGAGGTCGGCGAGCTCGCCGTGCCCGGCCTCGCGCAGCTGCTCGACCCCCTCGCCGAGGGTCAGGTCGGCGGTCCCGGAGAGGCGGTGGAAGGTGTAGAGGTGGCCCCGGGCGATCTCGATGGCCTCGAGCGCCTCGGAGACCTTGCCGAGCGCCTCGACCGTCTTGTCGTTGGTGCCCTCGGGGCGCTGGTGCTCGGCGTCGGGGCGGTCGCTCACCGCAGCACCTGGCCGGCGTCGGCCGAGCCGTTGGCCTCGATCTCCTGGGTCAGGGCGGCGACCTGCTCGTCGGCGAGCTCGATGCCGGCCTCGCTGAGCCCGCCGCGCAGGTGGGACTCCACGGTGCCCTCCGGGGCGGTCTCCTGGTAGCTGTTGACGCGGTCGACGACGCCCTGCACCGCGGTGATCTGCTCGTCGGTCAGGGAGGACTGGTTGCTCTCGGTCATGGCAGCGAACGTACGTCGCCGCCTCGGCGCCACAACCCACCCGCAGAGGGGGTCGGGCCCACCCGTCAGTCGGCCAGGCGCCAGGCTCAGCGGAAGCTGGCGTAGCCGGCCCTGAACGCCTCGAACGAGCCGGGGCTGCTCCAGATCCGCCAGTCGGCCTCCTTGTGGAAGTGGAACCACGTCAGGCCCCGCACCGACGGGGTCCGGTCGAGCCAGGCCCACATGTCGCGCAGCCAGGCGGCCTTGTCGCCGCCGTGCTCGGCGCTGCCGATCTCGCCGATGTGGAAGGGGCGCGAGGTGAACGCCTCGATCTCGGCGAGGCCGGGGCCGAAGACCTCCTCGGCGCTCTGCCAGGTCGACCACGGCTGCGTGGTGCCCCAGTTGTAGCCGTCGAGGCCGACGCGGTCGACGACGTCGTCACCGGGGTAGAGCCCGGCCAGCGGCACCGAGCCCTCGTAGGGCACGTTGGGGGCCCAGGACCAGGAGACGTTCGTGACCCGCTGGTCGCGGAAGACCCCCACGACGTGCCGCCACGCGGCGCGGTAGTCGCCGGGCCGGTTGCCGTTGACGCCCTCGGCCCACGGGTACCACGAGCCGTTCATCTCGTGCGCCATCCGGATGACCAGGGGAGCGCCGTAGGAGCGGACCTGGCGGGCCCAGCGCCGGAGGTAGGCGTCGTGGTCGCCTGCGGCGATGCGCTCGAGCGCGTACGCCGGCTGGGTGGTGCCGGCGGCGGGGTCCCAGGGCTCCCAGGTCAGCTCGGGGACGGCCCCCGCCGCGGCGATCCGGGCGGCGTCGGCGGCCGGGAAGTCGGCGACCGTGGCCCAGGCCGCGTAGAAGGTGATCTGCTCGGGGCGTCGGCCCAGGGCGCCGGCGAGGTCCTCGTACTCCTGGAGGTCGGTGGGCGCACCGGGCACGGCCACGCCGAGCAGCCGCTCGGTGGGCTGCGGCGACGCCACTGCTGTCGACGGGCTCTTGCGCGGCCGGGCCGCGCCAGCGGGATCCGTCAGCAGCAGCATGCCCAGGGCGGCCACGGCCAGGCAGACGAGCGCCGTGGTGGTGCGGTGCAGCAGGCAGCGGCGCAGGGGCAGGACGGACATGGGGATCCTCGGGGGTCGGACCGTGGGTGCCGACCGGGGGTGCGGCGCGTCCCGGAGGTCACCGGGACGGCACCATCGTCCCGTCTTGAGGCGATCTTGTGCTCATCTTGAGCACTTCTTCAGGTTGCGGGCCCGTTGGAGGCTCGCAGCGCAGCACGCACCACCGGCTCGAAGGCGTCGGTGATGGCGGCGTAGCCCGCCTCGTTGGGGTGGAAGAAGTCGGCGGCCAGCCTGCCCCGCCACGAGGACGGTCCGTCGGTGCGCAGGTCGACCACCCGCAGGTGGCCGCGCAGCGCGGCCCCGTCGAGGTGGCGGTTGGCCTGCCGGGCTGCGGCGCGCGGCTGGGGGAGCGTGGTCACGACGCTGCCGGAGGGCAGCCGGGTCACGAGCTCGGCCATCGCTCCCGGCAGGCGGGCGCGGTGCCGGGCCCCGCTGAAGAGGTCGTTCGACCCGATCATCACGGTGACCAGGTCGGGCAGCGGCGAGCGCGACGGCGGCAGGGCCGACCAGGCGGGCAGCTGCTGGTCGAGCACGTCGGGCACGCGCGCGCCGGTGGCCGACAGGTTGACCACCCTCAGGTCGTGGCCCGCCGGACCCAGGCGCCCGAGCAGCTGGTCGACCCAGCCGCGGTCGGGGCCGGTGGCGCCGATCGCCTGCGACATGGAGTCGCCGAGCACCACCCAGCGACGCCCGGGCGCGACAGCCGCGGAGCGGGTGCGCTCCTGCCAGGCGTCGGCGTACGGCTCGGCCTGCGCCCGCACCCGCGCGATGCCGGGCAGCACCGCGCCCAGGGCGCGCACGGAGCGCCCGGGCGGGCGGCCGGTGCGGTTGGTGTAGACGGGTGGCCGGCTCATGTGACGATCATGGCCGAGCGGTCCACGGGAGGCGCCATGACGACACTGCACCTGCTCACCCACCCCGAGGCGACCCACGTGGTCGACGGCCTGGTCGGTGGCTGGTACGACGCGGACCTCACCGAGCGCGGGACCCAGCAGGCCCACGCGGTCGCCGCCGAGGTGGCCGCACGGCTGTCGCCGGCGCTGGCGGCCGGCGAGCGCGTGGCCGTCGTCTCCTCCGACCTCGTGCGCTGCCGCCGCACGGCCGAGCTGGTGGCGGCCGCGCTCGGAGAGGGGGTCCCGGTGCGCCTCGACCGGCGCCTGCGCGAGCAGTCGTACGGCGCCGCGGAGGGACGCCCCGTGGGCAGCTGCGCGTGGCGACCCCCGGCGTCCGGCGACGACGCGCTGCACCACCACGACGGGGTGCCCGGCTCGGAGACCCGGTGGCAGGTGGCCGACCGGGTGCAGGCGTCGGTGCGCGAGCACCTGGCCGCGGCGCCCGAGCACCTGGTCCTGGTGACCCACGGGGGCGCGGCGACCTACGTGGTGACGACGTTCGTCGGCATGGCGGTCGAGGCTGTCGGCCCGGTGCGGTTCGTGACGCCCCCGGGCAGCATCAGCACGCTGCGGCTCGACCCGGCGACCGGGGACCGCCGCGTCGAGTCGGTGGGCGACCTGGGCCACCTGGGCCACCTCGAGCGGAGCAGCCGTTGAGCGGCGTCCCGCCTTCGGCCTCGGAGCATCCCGCGACCGGGAGGTTCGACTACCCGATCTACCACGCCGAGACCCGTGCGCAGCTGCGTGCCTGGCTGGCGGCGCACCACGCCACCGTCCGCGGTGTCTGGCTGTGCTCGTGGCGCAGCGGCACCGGCCGGCCTGCCTGCCCCTACCCCGAGGTGGTCGAGGAGGCGATCTGCTTCGGCTGGATCGACTCGACGGCGGGTCGCCTCGACGACGAACGGGGGCTCCAGCTCCTCACGCCGCGCCGTGCTCGCAGCACCTGGACCCGGTTGAACCGGCGACGGGCGGCCGACATGGAGGCCGCGGGACTGATGACCGACGCCGGCCGCAGGGCCGTCGGGGCCGCACGGGCCAACGGCTGGTGGACGATCCTCGACCCGGTCGAGGACCTCCTCGAGCCCGCCGACCTCGCCGCCGCGCTCGACGCCGTGCCGGCGGCCCGGGCGACGTGGGACTCCTTCCCGGCGGGCGCCCGCAAGGCGATGCTGTGGTGGGTGCTCAGCGCGGCGCGGCCGGAGACCAGGGCCGGCCGGGTCGCCCAGGTCGTGGACGGCGCCCGGCGCGGGGAACGCGCCCGCGGCTGAGGGACCGGGCGACCCCCGGGACTCAGCGCTGCTGGCGGGCCTGCCAGCGCTCGATGTCGACCCCGGCGCGGCGAGCCGCGCGCTGGGCCCGGCGGCTGTCGAGGTCGGGGGCCCGGACGACCGCGGGCTCGATGCCGGCGTCGAGCTCGGCGTACGGCCGCTGCGTGCGGGCGATCTCGGCCGGCGCGACCCGGGTCGCGCCGGTGGGCCGGGCGAGGCCGGCGGGCAGCTGGGCCTCGACGACGGGCAGGTAGCCCTGCCCGTGGCCGGGCCCGTTGGGGTGGTAGCTCTCCACGACCGGGTAGGACAGGCCGTTGATCCACTCGGCGTCGGCGCACACGGCGTGCCCGGAGAAGCGGCTGGTCGGGTCGGCGAAGGCGAAGCCGCGGGCCGCGGCCTGCTCGCGCAACCGCCGGTTGAGCAGGTCGGCGGTTGCGTTGAGGCTGGAGCGCTCGGAGCCGGAGAAGAACGTCAGGGCGTTGCAGTCCTCGTCGCCGAAGACCCGCGGGTAGCCCACGACGACCACCCGCGCCTGGGGCGCGCGGGTACGGATCTGGGAGTAGAGGGTGGCGAGCCGGCCCGGCAGGGTCGCGTTGATGAACGAGCGGGCCCGGTCGACGGCCCTGGAGCAGCTGGCCATCCACCACGGCGTCGCGCACGTGGTCAGCACGTCGGCGAAGCCGGCGTCGTTGCCGCCGACCGAGATCGTGACGTAGGCGGTCGCGGCGCTGAGCGCACCGAGCTGGGCGCTGGTGACGTCGGCGACCACGGCCCCCGAGCAGGCCCGCAGGTCGAGCGTGTAGCCGCGGCGGGCGGCCACGAGGCTCGGGTAGGCCTTCGAGGAGCGCAGGCAGCTGGTGCCGTCGGCGACGTAGGAGCGGGTGCCGGTGCCGGAGGAGTAGGAGTCGCCGAGGGCGACGTACGCCGGGGCGGCGCGGGAGGCGCGGGCGGCCGGGTCTATCGAGGGGGCGGAGGCCGCCGGGCCGGTGGGGGCGAGCAGCGCGCCGACGACGGCGAGGGGCGCGACGGCGCGCAGCAGGGCGGCACCGTGGAGACGAGGGGCCACGAGGGACTCCGATCCGAGAGACGAGGTCACCCCGAGTGACCTGGGTCACCCAGGAGTACCACACCGGGTATCGCGGCGTGCGGTTCAGTCGATCCTGGCGATGGGCGCGCCCTGCCGGATCGTCGCCCCCTCCGCGCACAGCAGGTGCACCACCCCGCCGACCGGCGCCGGGACCTCGGCGGCGACCTTGTCGACCTGGACCTCGGCGAGCAGCTGGTCGGCGCCCACCGTGTCCCCGTCGCGCACGAACCAGGTCGAGAGGACCCCCTCGGCGCCGGGTTCCTCCTTGGAGAGCGGGGGGAAGAGCACATCGGTCACCCGGCCACCACCCGGCGCACGGCGGCCTCGATCCGGTCCTGCCGCGGCAGGACGGCGTACTCCAGGTCGTGGGCGTAGGGGATGGGCACGTCCGGCACCGCCACCCGCTCGACCGGTCGGCTCAGCAGGCCGGGGTCGTGGTCGGTGATCGTGGCGACCACCTCGCCCGACATGCCGAAGGAGCGGTAGTCCTCGTCGACCACCACCAGCCGCCGCGTCTTGGCCACCGACGACAGGATCGCCTCGCGGTCCAGCGGTACGAGGCTGCGCAGGTCGAGCACCTCGACGTCGATCTCGCCGGCGAGCTCCTCGGCCACGTCGAGCGCGTGGTGGACCGACAGCGAGATCGTCACGACCGAGACGTCGGCCCCCTCACGCACCACGGAGGCGCTGCCGATGGGGATCTCGTAGTCGTCGGCGGGCACCTCGTCGGTCGCCCGCGGGTTCTTGGCCATCCAGGGCAGCCCCATCACCCCCTTGTGGAACATGTAGACGACGGGGTTGTCGTCGCGGATCGCCGCGGTCATCAGGCCCTTGGCGTCCGCGGGACCGCTCGGGACGACGACCTTCATGCCGGGCAGGTGCGCGAAGGTGCCCCACAGGCACTGCGAGTGCTGGGCGCCGTCGGAGTAGCCACCTCCCGTGGCCGTCGTCAGCACCATCGGCACCCGGACGTTGCCCCCGGACTCGAAGTGGATCTTGGCCATGTGGTTGTAGATCTGGTCGAGGCACACCCCCATGAAGTCGGCGAACATCAGCTCGACGACCGGGCGCATGCCCTCGACGGCGGCGCCGATGCCGAGCCCGATGAAGGCGGACTCCGAGATCGGTGTGTCGATCACCCGGTCGGGGCCGAACCGGTCGAGCAGCCCGCCGGTGGAGCCGAAGATCCCGCCGTAGGAGCCGACGTCCTCGCCCAGGTAGAAGACCGACGGGTCGCGCTCCATCTCGAAGGCGATGGCCTCGACCATCGCCTTGGACGTCGTCAGCCGACGGGAGTGCGTGGCCGGGCTGGCGGGGGCGTGCGTGGTGGTCATGGTGGCCTCCTCAGGCGAAGACGTAGGACGTGGCGGACGCGGGGTCGGGCACCGGGCTGCTCCTGGCGAAGGCGATCGCGTCCTCGACCCGCTCGCTCGCGGCGCTCCTGATCTGCTCGACCGCGGTGTCGTCGAGCACGCCGGCCTCCCGCAGCCGGGCCTCGTAGCGCGGTAGCGGGTCGTGGCTGGGTGCCTCCTCGAGGTCGAAGCGGTAGCCCTGCGCGTCACCCTCGAAGTGGCCCCACAGGCGCAGCGTGTGCACCTCGATCAGCGAGGGACCCTCGCCGGCCCGGGCCCGGGCGACCGCTCGTCGTGCCGCGTCGTGGACCGCCTCGACCTCGTTGCCCTCGATCCGCTCGCCCGGGATGCCGTAGGCCACGGCCCGGTCGGCGTTGGAGTCGACCGCGGTCGAGGCGGTGCGGGCCACGGAGATGCCCCAGTCGTTGTCCTCGACGACGAAGACCACCGGGAGACTCCACCGGGCGGCGAGGTTGAGCGACTCGTGGAAGGCGCCCTGGTTGGCGGCGCCCTCACCGGTGACGGCGACCGCGATCCGGTCGGTGCCCTGGCGGTGGAAGGCGAAGGCCTGTCCCAGCGCGGGCGGGTAGCCCTCGGCGATGATCCCGGAGCAGGAGAAGTGGGTGGCGGGGTCGAAGAGGTGCATGTGCCCGCCGCGACCGCGGCCCAGGCCACCTTCGCGGCCGAAGATCTCGGCGGTCATCCGGCGCAGGTCGACGCCGTGCGCCACCGCGAAGTGGTGCGGGCGGTGGGTGGCGGTGACCGCGTCGTCGGTGGTCAGGTGTGCGCAGATCCCGGCCGCCACCGGCTCCTGGCCCGCGGAGAGGTGCATCTCGCCGGGGATGAGCCCCTTCCCGATGTCGAAGCCCGGTCCCTTGTCGGCGTGGTACTCGCGCAGGATCGCCTCCTCGTAGGTGCGCGAGAGCACCATGGTCTCGTAGAGGCCGCGCCGCACGGCCGGGTCGAGCGCGTCGCCGGCGGCCCCGCCGGAGGGTTGGGGGATCGACGGTCGTGCTGCACGGGTGGTCATGGCGTCCTCCGCGGGATGGGTCCTGCTCGGGAACCTAGACCCGGCGCCGGCGCGCGGACAGGGCGAGGATTTCAGATGGTGACAGGCGGGTCGGGCCGCTCGCCCGCCCCCGCGTAGGCGATGAGCCGAGCCGCGCGGCGGATCGCGTCGCCGCGCTCCAGCACCCGGCCGAGCTGGTCGGCCCGCACCGAGACGGCCACCGCCGCCGCGAAGGTGGGGGAGGGGACCGCCACCGCGACGCAGGCCGTGCCCACCGCGAACTCCTCGCGGTCCAGCGCCACGTCGGAGCCCGAGTCGAGCTCGCGCAGCAGCCTCGGCGGGCTGGTGACCGTGTGCGGGGTGAGGTCTGCCAGCTCGTGCGCAGCGACGTAGTCGCGCCTGGCCCGGTCGGGCAACGTCGACAGCACCGCCTTGCCCAGGGCGGTCGCGTGCGCGGCGTGGTGGAAGCCCACCCACATGTCGACACGGGGGCACGACCGGCTGTCCGCGACGTCGGCGAGACGGATCTCGCCGTCGTCGAGGACGGAGAGGTAGGCCGGCGCGTGCAGCTCGTCGCGCAGGTGCTCGAGGACCTGGTGGGCGTGCGCCGGGTGCATCCCGACGGCGCGACCGCCCGCCAGCGACAAGGCACGGTCGCCGAGCACGTAGCCGCCCTCCTCGCGGGCGAGGTAGCCGTCGTGGACCAGGGTGCGCAGCAGGTGGTACGCCGTCGGCAGCGCCAGCCCGGACTGCCGGGCCAGGCACTTCGCGGTGACCGGGCGTGCCGACCCGCCGACCGCGTCGAGCAGGGCCAGCGCCCTGCTGACCGACTGGATCAGGGTGCGCTGCGTCGCCACTGGGCCCTCCCCGGGTGCTGGCTGCCTCGTCCCACCCGGCGAGTCAACCCCGCCGTCGACCGGGGTGGCAGGGCCGAACGTCACGAGATCCGCGCCGGCCCGGCGTGGCCGCGCGTCCGGGACGTTGTGCTCCTCCAGCGGGGGACCTGTGACCGTGGCGGCCACGTCGCCCACGGCCACGATGGGAGGAGTCGAGGTGGAGCGGAGGGACCATGGACATCACCGAGGTCTTCAGCACGGTCAAGGACACGGCCACGGTCAAGCGCGTGTTCGCCGAGCCGTACGAGAAGGACGGCCTCACGGTCATCCCCGTCGCGCTGGTCGGCGGCGGAGCAGGCGGCGGCAGCGGCCACGACGAGAAGGGTGGCGAGGGCGAGGGCGGCGGGTTCGCCGTCAGCAGCAGGCCCGCCGGCGTCTACGTCATCAAGGACGGCCGCGTCGACTGGCGCCCCGCCGTCGACCCCAACAGGATCGTGACGGTGGCCGGCGTCGTGCTGGTCGCCTTCCTGCTCACCCGACCGCGGGTGGTGCGGGCCCACGCCGCGCCAGGAGCTCGGCGAGCACGTCGGGCTCGTCGCTGATCACCCCGCTCACCCCTGCTGCGAGCACGGCGTCGAGGGTGCCGACGTCGTTGACCGGCCAGGTCATCACCACCTCGACCGCACGGTGGAGCTCGGCGACGAGGCGGGGCTCGACCAGCGAGCGGTGCACCGAGACGCCGTACGCCGGCGCGGTGCCCGGGGGCGGGGCGCCCAGGCGGCGGCGGAGCCGGGCCAGCTCGACGCGGTTGCGCGCCGAGAGGACCGGACGCACGGACCGGCCCCGGGCGGCGAGCCGGTCGACCACGCCCCACTGGCGACCGCAGGCCAGCACCTCGCCGCCGGGGAGGCCGAGCAGCTGCTGGGCGACGGCCGCGGCCATGTCGCCACGGGCGTCGCCCTTGAGGTCGAACATGATCGCGGTGCCGTGCGACCGCGCGGCGAGCACCTCGTCGAGGCCCAGGCGTGGAGCGGAGGCCGGTGCCAGCTCCCAGCGGTCCCAGAGGAACGGCAGCGGACCGGCGCTCTTGAGGTGCCGCACCTCGAGCCGGTCGCGCCCGGTGCGCACGTCGCACTCGACGACGTCGACGCCCATCTCGACAGCCTCCCGCAGCGCGGCCAGGGAGTTGCCCGCGCGGTGCGCGATCGCCAGCGGCACCCTCACGACGGCGCCGGCCTTCGTCGGTGCCGCAGCCGCTCGAGCCGCAGCGCCGCGGCATGGCCCACCAGGGCGAGCGCGAGACCGGCGACGACGTCGAGGAGGTAGTGGTTGCCGGTGACCACCACCGAGATCGTCATCAGCACCGGCAGCAGCCAGCCGACCGCGCGGAGCCACGCGGTGCCGGCGGCGGTGACCACGGCGATGCCCACGAGGAGGTCCCAGCCGGCGTGCAGGCTGGGCAGCGCGGCGTACTGGTTGGTCAGCTGGGGTGGTTGGAGGACGCGGTAGGCGTCGTTCTCGCGGGTGATGGTGTCGACCACCCCGTCGTGGGCCAGGCGCGGCGGAGCCAGGGGGTAGGCGGCGAAGACGACCATGCCGACCAGGCCCGAGACGATCATGGCGTCGCGCAGCCGCTGGAACACCGCGCGGTGGCGCCACACCGTCCAGAGCATGACGAGCGTGATCCCCGGCCAGTGACCGTAGATGTAGACGCTGTTGGCCGTCGTGGCCAGCAGCCCGGAGCCCAGGAACGGCTCCTGCAGGGTCTCCTCGACGGCGATCCCGAGACGCTGCTCGAGGGCGACGAGGTCGCGGGCGTGCGCGGCGGCCACCTCGTGGGAGCCCTCGGTGAGGTGCCGGATGCGGAAGTAGAGGTAGACGCTGGCCGTCACGAGCAGGGCCTGGCCGAGGGTCCAGAGCACCTGGTCGCGACGCAGGTCGGGTGTCGTCGGACGCAGCACGCGAGCTCCCTCCACTCCCGGTCCAGTCTCCGACGCCGCGGCCCGGCGCTGAAGGGACCAAGGGCCCGGGTCGGCGGACCGGTCAGGCCACGCCCGGCGCCGGCTCCGGGAGCACGCGCCGGCGCAGCTCGCGGCGGGTCACCAGCAGGCTGGTGCCACCCAGCACGAGCGCGGGCAGCCAGGCCACCGCCGCCTTGACCGCCACGGCGGCGGCCGCGGCGAGCCAGGGCACGCCGAGGGCGACCAGGCCCACCACGAGCGCGCCGTCGCGGGGGCTCGCGCCGTGCGGTCCGGGCAGGGCGCCGGCGACCTGGCTGGCGCCGAAGGCCGCCAGGACCTCCAGCGGGGCCAGGGTGTGGCCGGTGGCCGCCACGGAGCCGAGCAGGAGCGCCGCGGTGGTGGCCTGGTATCCGGCGGAGAGCAGCAGGCCGTGGGCGAGCGGACGCGGGCCGGGGAGCGGCCGGCTCGGCAGCAGGCCGGGACGCACGACCCGCAGGACCAGCAGCGCACCCAGCACCAGGGCAGCCACGCCGATCGCGATCGCGATGGTGCGCAGCGGCAGCGCCGTGCCCGCGAAGACGACGAAGACGGACAGGCCGATGGCGCCCACGAACCGGTCGAGCGCGACGCTGGTCACCGCGTCGGCCCGGCCCAGCCCGCCGGTGGTGAGGCGGCGCAGCCGCCACAGGTCGGCGCCGACGTGGCCCGGGGTGACCAGGCCCAGCAGCTCGGACTCCGCGTAGGCGCGCAGGTGCCAGCGTCGGCTGAACCCCGCGTCGGTGAGGGCGTGCCAGCGCAGCGGGCACAGCACGTACTTGCCGACCACCCACGGCAGCAGGCCCAGCAGCAGGGGCAGCAGGCTGACCTGTGGCAGGCGGGGGAGGGTGAGCGCCGGCACGGCCAGGGCCACGGCGATGCCGACGACCATGAGGGCCCGCGAGTGCAGGACGGCGCGAAGACGGTTCACAGGTTCTCTCCCGTGGTCGAGTGTGCCGGTCGCTGACAACCTCGCCGTCGGGCGTCTCGGCCGGCGGGATGAGTGACAGGTGCACCGGGCGCTGCGATGCTGGGCGGCCCGTGCGGCGCCGGACCGTGCGCGGGAGGGGAGTGGTGGTGGGCTACACGGAGGCGCTCGAGGCGCTGGTGGCGGCGGCACCGCCCGGGTCGGGGGTGCGCTCGCTGGTGCGGCCGGGGGCGGCCGGGCTGGTCAGCGAGCACACGGAGCGCAGCGGACTGCTGCGGCGGCGTACGACGGTGGCGCCCGAGGTGACGAGCTCCTACGTCGGCGGGCACCCCTTCCAGCCCGACGACGCGCAGTGGCCGCAGGACACCGATGGCTGGCCGATGCACTTCGTGCTGCAGGTCGCCTTCGCCGAGGTGCCGGCGCTGCCCGGCTTCCCGCGCGAGGGGCTGCTGCAGATGTTCGTGCGCGACGACCCGGTGCACGGGCTGACCTTCGACGACACCGCCGGCACGCGCGGGCTGCTGTGCCGCTGGTACGACGCCGACGCGCTCGCGCAGCCCGTCGAGGCGACCTCGACGACGCCGGTCTTCAGCAGCGACGACACCCCGTTGGCGGACCCGCAGCACCCGGTGGCGCTGGAGTTCGCCGCGATCGGCATGCTGCCGCTGGGCTGGGAGAACCTCGCCGACGACGTGGCCGGCGCCCCCGAGGCCTTCGAGGCCCTCGAGGAGCTGCTCGAGACGCGCGAGGACCTCGTCGAGGCGCTCGAGCAGGCGGTGGAGGAGCACGGGCGCTGGAGCGGCGTGCACCTGGGAGGCTGGCCGTCGTTCGTGCAGTCCGCGCCGGACGTGCCGGCGTACGGCTCGAGCCGGCTGTTGGTCGGGATGAGCGGCGGGCTGTTCCAGTGGGGCGACGTCGGCAGCGCACACCTCTTCGGCGACCCGGAGGCCGTGGCCGAGGGTGACCTCTCGCACCTGTGGTGGGAATGGGCGTCCCACTGAGGGTCCCGGTCGTCCGCAGCGCTGCGGAGCAGGCGGAGGACGAGGCGTTCCTGCGGCTGTACGGCGAGTGGGCGCCCTTGACGCCGCTGCAGATGGCCGCCGAGCTGGAGGGCTTCGACCGGCCGTGGTGGGTGGTCGGCGGCTGGGCGGTCGAGGCCGCGACCGGCTTCCGGCGCGAGCACGAGGACCTCGACGTCTCCATCCTCGCCTGCGACGTGCCGGCCCTCGTCGCACACCTGCGCGGCCGGTGGCACGTGTGGAACAACGCCGGCGGCGTGCTGCGGCCGCTGGGGGAGCGGTGGAGCGACGTCGAGGACCCCGCCAGCCAGCTGTGGCTGCGCGCGAGCGCGGCCGACCCGTGGGTGGTCGACGTGCCGCTGACCCCCGACGTCGACGGCCGCTGGTCCCACAAGTTCCTGCCCGGCGAGGACACCGAGGTCGACGAGGTGACCTGGCTCGGCGCCGACGGCATCCGCTACTTGGCGCCCGAGGTCGTGCTGTCCTACAAGGCACGGCTGCGGCGCCCGAAGGACGAACCCGATCTCGAGGCGTGCCTGCCGGTGCTGTCCGCGACTCAGCGCGAGTGGTTGCGCAGCGCGGTCGAGCGGACCGACCCCGGGCACCCGTGGCTGGGACGGCTCTAGGCGTCACCCGTGCCGTCGGCGACCACCCATGCGAGGAGGTCGCACGTGTCGCGGCGGCGCTGGTCGCGGTCGGCATAGAGGCTGGGCGAGCCCGGGTCCTCGCGTAGACGCAGCGCCTCGCCTGCGACCAGACGCCACCGGGGATCGAGGTGGTCGACGACGTAGCGGCCGGCCCCGCTCTTCGACGTCAGCGCACCGCGGGCCAGCAGGTGGTGCAGCCGGGCGCAGCCCAGGACCGTCCACACGACCAGGTCGTCGTCGAGGCCCTCGGCGGCGTCGTCCTGCGTAGTGATCCACTCCAGGATCGACCGCCAATAGGTGTCGAGGTTGCCGCGCGTGAACTGGAGCAGCTGCGGGTGATCGGTGCGCACCGAGGGACGATCACCGCGTAGGACGACAGGTCTCTCAGCGAGCTCGTGCCAGGTGACCGGGTTGATGTCGGCGTCCCCGCCTGGATCGAAGCGCCCTTCGTAGAAGACCGGGCGTGGCCTGACGGTGAGCGGGTCTGCTGCGAGGTCGTCGGCGGTGCAGTGGACTCCGTCGAAGGCCGGCCAGGCGCAGCGGGCACTGGTGGCCAGGTGGGCCTGCTCGAGGGACACGAGGTCCGCACCCTGCGGGAGCGCGTCCCACACGCACACGAAGTCGACGTCGCTGCTCGCGAAGAACTCACCCCAGCCCAGCGATCCGTGCACCAGCAGGCCGGTGACCCTGCCAGGGAGGCACTGGTCGACCTCCTGCATGAAGGTGTCGGTGACCCTTGCGACGGGCGGGGGGAGTGGGCTCACCTGGTCGACGCTAGGGGCTCGCCGAGCCGCGATGCGGCACCTAGGGTGCTGCGCATGGCTTCTCGAGTCGCCAACATCTCCGTCGATGCCCACGACCCGATCGCGCAGGCACGCTGGTGGGAGCAGGTGGTCGACGACTTCCACATGGTCCCGGAGGGCGTCTGGAGCGACGACGACGCGGAGCTGCTCGGCCCGGGCGGGCGGTCGTTGGAGTTCCTGCGGGTGCCCGACGCCAAGACGGTCAAGAACAGGATGCACCTGTGCCTGCGCCCGGTCGGCACGACCGTCGACGCCGAGGTCGAGCGGATCGTGGCGCTGGGCGCCAGCGTCGTGGACGACCGGCGCGGCCTCGAGGACGGCGGCTGGGTGGTGCTGGGGGACCCGGAGGGCAACGAGTTCTGCGTGCTGGGCACCAGCGCCGAGGACGCCGGCATCGAGCCCGCCTGACTACTCGGGGACGGCGGTCTCCACGCAGCGGCGCGCCCGGTCGAGCACCTCGTCGAGGTCGAGGCCGTACGTCGGCCCGCTGGTGCCGGCGTACGCCGTCAGGTGGCTGGTGGCGCGGTCGAGCAGGCGCCGCGCGCCGGTGGGGTTGCCACGCCGCGCATGGGTGACGCCGACACACAGCTGTGCCAGGCCCTGCCACAGCGGGCGCTCGGGCTCCGGGCAGTCCTTCCAGCGGGCCTCCAGCACCTCGTGGGCCGAGAACGGTCGGCCGTCGTCGAGCAGCGCCCGAGCGGCGGTGAGCGTCTCCAGCGGCGGCAACGGTTCCTCGGAGACCGGCTCGACGCCGACGGCGCCGTACGGCAACGGTCGGCCGAGGGCGTCACGCGGCCGGGCCTGCTTGGCCCGGCCGTCGTCGTCGCGGTCGCGGTCGGTGGTGGTCATCCGTCGACCCTACGTCGGGTGCCGGGAGAGGGGCGGAAGCACGACAACCGTGTAGTTCTCCGGGAAGCCAGATCCACAGTAGTTGACATAATGTCAGTTATCGGCGAACCGGAATGAGCTTGCCAAGAGGGGTTGCCACCGCCGAGAAGAACGGGCTCACGGGCGAGCCTCCGTGAAGGCGCCGTCGTCGAGCACAGCCACGACGTCGGACGCGTCGAGCTCGCCGGCGACGTCGACGTCGGCACTGAATCCCTTGGCGGTGAGCTCGCATCCGCCGACGCAGGCGTGCAGCGTGGGCACGAGCTGGTCTGCGGTCGCGTCCCACAGCGCTACAGCGGCTCTGGCCTCGAGGCTCAGGTCGCCTCCGTGCCCGAGCCGCACCAGCGCGCTGAGCACGGCGCCGGCACCCAGGTGGTCCTCCAGGGCCGGGCGCAGCGAGTCGTCGTGGTGCCAGCGCTCCAGTGCGGCGACCACCGCGACAGACCGACCGTCACGCAGGTGGCGAACCAGGTGGTGACCGACGGCGCTGGCGTTGCGCAGGCACCCGGCCAGCACGGTGGCACCCGTGGCCTGCAGGGCTGTCGAGATCGTCGACCCGTTGGGCGACGGCAGCACCAACCTCGGCGCCGCCTCGCACTCCACCAGCCCGGCCGGTGACAGCGACGGAGCCGGGACGGCTCCCTCGTGCGTCGCCTCGAGCCGGCCGACGGCGAGCACGGCGTCGAGCTCTGCGGCGTACGACGCGGCACGCGCGTCGTTCCACGCGAACGGGAACACCCGCATGCCGCGCTCGACGGCGATCGTCACCGAGGTCGAGAAGCTCAGCACGTCGACCACGACGCACACGTCGGCAGCCGCGGCCAGCGCACCGGACAGGCCCCAGTCGAAGCGGACCGCGTGGTCGCGCTGCCCGAAGATCTCGTCCACGGGTGCACCCTAGGAGACCACTCCCCTGGCGTCCTGGACCGACTGACGAATTGCTCGAAAAAAGTTTCGAGAAATGGTCTCTGACCAGGTCGGACTGTCGGTGCTGCCTGCTTGGATGAAGTCATGAGCGCGACGACCCGGCACCCCCTCGCCGAGGCCGTCGCGCGCCTGCACTCGATCTTGGACGAGGTGGCCCAGACAGCCGCGTGGTCGTTGGACCAGACGACCACCGCAGACCTCCTCGGCGACCTCGCCCGGGCCCAGTCGCGCTTCGCCGAGCTGCAGGCCCGGGTCCTCTCGCACGCCGAGACGGTGGCCGTCCACGAGCGCTCGGCGGCCCCGTCGGTGGCGGTCTGGCTGGCCAACGCCACCACCGCGACCAAGCGCGACGCTGTGCGACAGACCCGGTTCGCCGCGGCCTTGAGCCGGTACGACGAGCTGCGGCGCGCCCTCGCCGCGGGCGACCTGAACCTCGAGCAGGCGCAGGTCGTCGCCCGAGCGCTCGACGAGCTGCCCGAGGACCTCGAGGCGAGTGTGCGCCGGGAGGCGGAGGTCGAGCTGGTGCGTCTCGCGCTGGTGCACGACGCCAAGGCACTGCGCATCCTGGGCCGCCGCATCCTCGACGTCGTCGCACCCGAGGTCGGCGAGGCGTGGGAGGCCGAGAAGCTGGCCGAGGAGGAGCGCGAGGCCTACCGCACCGCCTCCTTCCGGATGCGCGACCAGGGCGACGGCCGTACCCGTGGCAGCTTCACGATTCCGACGCTCGCCGCCGAGATGCTGCAGAAGGTGTTGATCGCCTACGGCTCCCCGCACCGCGACGACCGGGCCGCCGGGGGTGCACGGGCCGCTGACGCCTCCGACGTCGAGCCGTCCCGTACGCCGTCACGCTCGCGCTGGGGCCGCGCGTTCGTCGAGCTGGTCGAGCGGTTGGACCCACGTGCGCTCCCCCGCAGCGGCGGGGTCAATGCCGCCGTCGTGGTCACCATGACCACCGCCACGCTGGGCGGAGCGCTCGCCTCGGCCACGCTCGACACGGGGTCCCGGGTCTCCGCCGGCACGGCCCGTCGACTGGCCTGCACGGCGGGCGTGCTGCCCGCGGTCCTGGGCGGACCCAGCGAGATCCTCGACCTCGGACGCTCCCGGCGCTTCTTCAGCCCGCCCCAGCGCGTGGCGATGATCCTGCGAGACGGCTGCTGCACCGCCGTGGGGTGCGACGCCCCGCCCGGCATGTGCGACTCCCACCACGAGGACCTCTGGTCCCACGACGGCAGGAGCGACCTGGGCCGAGGCCGGTTGCTGTGCGGCCACCACCACCGGCGCGCCCACGACCCGGCCTACGAGACCCGCGTCGTGGAGCGCAACCAGGTCGAGTTCCATCGGCGGACGTAGGCCGACCTCTACCGTTCCAAGCGTGACCGTCGATCGTTCCTTCATCCGCGTGAAGACGATGCTGCTCGCCCCGAACCCCGAGCGGAGCGCGCACGCCGTCCGCGAGGTGCTGCCGCTCTACCCGGCGGTCCCGGGCGGGTGGAGCAACAGGCTGTCGGCGCTGTGAGCCGCACAGCCCACTGCGGCTAGTGCTGCTTGCCCGGCGCCCTGGGCTGCGACCCGTCCTGCACCGCCGCCATCAGTCCACCAGCCCGGCGGCCGCGAAGGCACGGCCGTAGATCTCGCGCACGACCTTCTCCTTGCGCGCGTTGTACTGCATGGAGTGCTCCCCCGCGGCCCGGGCCGCCTCGGCCGCCTCCCGCTTGGTGGCGGCGTACAGGTCGCGCTCGTCGGCGTTGCCGCGCAGCCAGTCGCGGAAGATCCGGTGCTTGACCGGCTCGGGCGCCTCGGGGCCGAAGACGTGCAGGTGGCAGCGCGGGTCGGTGTGGCGCAGCACCCGGTGCTCGAACCACCACGGCTCGCGCACCCGCAGCTCGAAGCCCTGCGCCTCCAGCGCCGGCACGTACGTCGCCTCGTCGGCGGCGTCGGCGACCACCAGGTCGATGTCGATGATCGGCTTCGCGGCCAGGCCGGGCACCGACGTCGACCCGACGTGCTGCAGGTCCAGCACCCGCCATCCGAGGGCCTCGCGCACCCGCCCCGCGAGGTCGTCGTACCACCCGGTCCAGCGCCCGTCCGGCTCCTCGACGCGTACCTCGCCAGTGGGTCCGGCACCGGGCACGTACATGCTGGAACCGGGCGGCACGAGCGGGTCGTGGAAGGTCACGATGTCGGCGCGGGAGGGCATCCTCGGAGAGTAGGCGAGTCGGCGCCAGCGAACGTGAGCGACATCATGTGCTCGCCGGGTTGGGTTGCCCTGCTACGGGCCCCACACTGGTACATGAAGGCACCTGGTGGAGCCTTCTGACCCAGTCACCGATCACACCTGAGGAGGTGCGCATGACCACCATCATGACCCTGTTCCGTCGCTTCGACTCCGAGTTCCTCGAGGCGTTCGTCCCGTGGCACCAGCGCACCTGGGAGCGCAACGGCCGCTGAACCCAGCTGTGAACCGCACGGCCCCCGACGCACCGCGTCGGGGGCCGTCGTGCGTCCGGACCCAGGTCAGTCGTCGCGGCCGGCACCGAGGAAGGTGCGCAGCGCCGAGACGAACGCCTCGGGCTTCTCCGAGTGCACCCAGTGGCCAGCGCCCTTGATCGTGACCTGCACCGTGCGTGGGAAGAGCCGCTCCATCTCCTCCTCGGCGTCGGCGGTGACGTAGCCCGAGCGCTCGCCGGCCATCCACAGCACCGGGCGCTCGAAGGTCTCCTCGACGCGGGGGAAGTCGCCGATGGCGGCCAGCTCCTCGCGCAGCAGCCCCAGGTTGGCCTGCCAGGTGAAGCCTTCGCTGCCCGAGCGGAGGTTCTGTAGCAGGAAGCCCCGCACCCGCTCGTCGGGGATCGCCTCGGCCAGCTGCTCGTCGGCGTCGCTGCGCCGCGACAACCCCTCCAGCTCGAGGCCGGCCAGGCTGCCGAGCAGGTGCTCGAACTCGCCGGCGCCGGTGCTGGGCGCCGGCGAGATGTCGACGACCACCAGCCGCTCGACCAGGTGCGGGTGGCGCAGCGCCAGCAGCATCGCGACCTTGCCGCCCATCGAGTGCCCCACGAGGTGCACCGGTCCGTCGCCCGCGAACCCGTCGACCAGGTGCTCCGCGACCCGGTCGGCGGTGTCGGCGTACGAGAAGGTCTCGCTCCACTGCGAGCGGCCGTGGTTGGGCAGGTCGACCAGCAGGCTGTGGAAGGCGGGCGCCATCGCCTTGGCGATCTGGGTGAAGTTGCGGCCCTGGCCGAAGAGGCCGTGCAGGAACACCACCCGCTGCCCGGTCTCGCCGACCTCGGTGCTGTGGATGGCGGGGCTCGTCTGGCTCACGCGCCCAGGCTAGGGGGCGGTCCGGGGCACCTCGGCGCCCGGGCCACCGGTGGAGGCCGCCTCGACCGCGATGGCCAGCAGGTCACCGGCCGCCTCGTGCAGGCGCTCCTCGCCACGCCACACGCACGTCAGGGGCCGGGCCAGGTCGAGCTCGGTGGGCACGGCGACGAGACGTCCCAGCTCGAGCTCGGCGCGCACCGACATCTCCGAGACCACGCCGGGCCCCACCCCGGCGGCGGTGGCGCCGGCGAGCGCCGCCGTCGACGTCGCCTCGAGCGCGACGTCCGGCTGCTGGCCCAGCGCGGCGTCGAAGGTGCTGCGGGTGCCGCTGCCGCTCTCGCGCAGCACCCAGCGGGCCGCTCGCAGCTCAGTGGTCGACAGGGCCGCACGTCGACGGGCCCAGGCGTGCTGCGGCGCCACCACGACGACGAGCCGGTCCTGGCCGACCTGCCGGTGCGCCAGTCCGTCCGGCAGCACGGCGGACTCGATGAAACCGATGTCGGCCTGCCCCGATCGCACGGTGTCGGCGACCGTCTCGCTGTTGACCACCCGCAGGACCGGCTGCACCTCGGGGCGTCGGACGTGCAGCTCGCCGAGCCAGCGCGGCACCAGGGACTCGGCCACGGTCAGGCTGGCGGCCACGACGACACCGGCGCGCCGACGGGCTGTGAGTGCCTCGAGCGAGGCGCGCACGGTGTCGACCTCGTGCAGCACGCCGCGCGCCCACGACACCACGGCCTCGCCGTCGGTGGTCATCCGCGATCCCCGGGCGGAGCGGTGCACGACGGCCAGGCGCCACCGGCTCTCGAACTCACGCACCCGCGCACTGGCCGCGGGCTGCGAGATGCCTCGGTGGGCGGCCGCGGCGCTGAGGCTGCCGGTCTCGGAGACCGCGACCAGCAGCCGCAGCGTGTCGAGGTCGAGGTCCGGGGTCACCCACCGACCCTAGCCCGCGACCCATCACCTCTGCTGATGGGTCGCCTGGTCTCGGAGGTCTTCTGCCGGCCCTCGGCGCGCCGCAGGCTGGTGCCGTGACCCTCCTCCGCGCCACCGCTCCGTCGCCCCGGCCGCCCCAGCACCAGGCCCGGCCAGGTCGTGTGACGGCCTACGGGCCACCGTTGGTCACCGCGGCGGTCTGCGTGCTGCTCAGCCGGTGGGTCCCGCTGCTGGGGCCGCTGCTGCTGGCGCTCCTGGTCGGCGCGGTGGTCGCCAACAGCCGGCTGGCCGGGCACCGGGCGCTCCGGGACCATGCCCGGGTCACGCGGGCGCTGCTGAGGGTCGGGGTGGTGGCGCTGGGCCTGCGGCTCCCGCTGAGCGACATCGCCGGGATCGGGTTCGGCGGCGTGCTGGTCGTGGTGGTGACCGTGACGACGACCTACACCGTGACCCGTCTGGTGGGGAGCAGGACGGGGCTGCCCCCCGGGTTCGTGACCCTGCTGGCGGCGGGGTCCTCGATCTGCGGGGCCGCGGCGATCGCCGCGGTCAGCGACGCGGTGCGGGCCCGGGAACGCGACGTGGCCCACGCGGTCGCGCTGGTGACCCTGCAGGGCACCGCGCTGATCGTGCTGCTGCCCTGGGCCGCGCAGCAGCTGGGCCTGAGTGGCGAGCAGAGCGCGACCTGGGTCGGGGCGAGCATCCACGAGGTGGCCCAGGTGGCGGCGGCTGCCTCGGTCGTGGGCGGTGGTGCGATCGCGGTCGCGATGACCGTCAAGCTCGGCCGGGTGACGCTGCTGGCGCCGACCTACCTGGTCGCTGGCCGCGGCTCCGGGCCCTCGACCGGGCCCTCGACCGGGCCGGCCTCGGGGAGGCCGCCGCTGCTGCCGTGGTTCCTCGTCGGCTTCGTCGTGATGCTCGCGCTGCGTTCCAGCGGCTGGCTCCCGGGTGCCGTGGTCGGGGCGGCCGAGCCCGGCTCCACCCTCCTGCTCGCGGCGGGGATGGTCGGTCTGGGGCTCGGGCTGAGGCTCCGCGACCTGCGGCCGCTGCCCCTGCCGGCCCTCGCCCTGGCGAGCCTCTCGACGGTGGTGGCCGCTGGGACCTCGCTGGTGCTCGTCCTCGTGCTGGTGTGACCGGCCGGCGGCCTGGTGGCCGCGACCGCCCGTCCGGGCCGTCCGGCGTACCCCGTCTGGGGGATCTGCGTACCCCGCATCGGCGACACGCGGGCGTTCGTCCCACCGGCGCCGGCGTCGAGGCCTACCGTCGAGATGTGGACCGGGGCCAGGGGTGGCCCCGCGCAGGTCCGGCACCAGGAGAAGCACCATGTGGGACACCGTCGACGACCAGCCCGACCACTCCAGCCAGCCCGGGGACCCCGGCCGGCACCACGGCGCGCACCTCTCGCACGACCGGCCCTGCCCGCGCTGCGGGCACGCCATGCACGTCTTCCTGGCGTGCGACAGCGGCTGCGACTGCCAGCCCGCGGCCCTGCCCCAGCACCTGGCCCACGCCTGAGCGCCCCAGGCGCTCGGCCCTAGACGTCGACGCGCGCCACCTGCTGCCACTGCGGCCGCTCGTGGTCGCCGTCGACGACCACTCCGGTCGACCAGGTCAGCCGCAGGCCCTCGGGGCCGGCCTCGAGGGTGGCCAGGAGGTTCTCGAACCACGGCCCGTGTGTCATCCGCCAGTGCAGCGGCGAGGGCGGGACCCGGCGCCCGAGCATCCGCCCGGTCGGACGGGCCCGGCCCCTGGCCGCCACCCGCACCCCGGCCCGGACCGCGCGCGGCAGCGGGTTGCGCATCGGTGAGCAGACCGCCTGGAGGATCCGGCTGGCCGCCCCGGTGCCCGGCCCCTGCAGGTCCGGCCCGTCGGGGGCCGGCTCCGCCTCGACGAGGTAGCTGTGGTGCACGTCGCCGGAGAGGAAGGTGATCGTGGCCGGTGCGCGCCCGCGTCGCCCGGCCGCGACGTCGCGCACCATGGAGCCGACCTGGGCGAAGCCCTCCTGGAAGGCGGCCCAGTGCTCGATGTCGAGCGTCCGGCGCAGCCACTCCCCCACGCGCCTGCCGTGCCGGCCCAGGAGGCCGCCGTTGACCACCTCGACGGCCGCCTCGACGTGGTGCAGCCCCGGGGAGAGCAGGAAGGGCAGCGAGGTGGCGATCAGCAGGTGGTCGACGTCGCCGCGCAGCTGCCGGTCGAGCCAGTCCATCTCCTCGTCGTCGACCATCGAGCGGCGCTCGTCCTCGAAGACCCGCGCGGCGCGGGAGTCGACGACGACCAGCCGGACCTGGTCGTCGACCTGGCGCGCGAAGCTCCACCGGAAGGTCGTGGGGTGCCTGTCGGCGCGCTCGACCAGCTCGTCGAGCGCCGCGCTGAGGTCGAGCTCGTCCGGGCCCTCGTGGGCCACGACCTGCTGCCACAGCGGGTCCTCGGCGCGGGAGGCCGCGCCGAGGTTGCCCAGGTGCTGGTGCACCCAGTAGGCGCCGAGGCCACCGACGATCCGGTCGCGCCACCAGTCGGTGGCCCACATGTCGCGGCGCCAGCTGGCGCTGATGTTCCAGTCGTCGCGGATGTCGTGGTCGTCGAAGATCATCGCGCTGGGCACCGTCGAGAGCAGCCACCGCGTCGCCGGGTCGCTCCAGGCCAGCCGGTAGATCTCGGCGTACTCCTCGTAGTCGCGCAGCTCCCAGCCCGGCGGGCTGTCGGGGTCGCGACGGGCGCTGATGAAGGCGCGCATCGCCTCGCTGGTCTCGTCGGCGTAGACCTGGTCGCCGAGCAGCAGGAGCAGGTCGGGCGCCGCCTCGTGGCCGTCGGCCAGGTGCAGCCCGTAGGTGCGCAGCGCGTCGATCCCGAAGCGGGCGTGGGTCGCCTCGTCGTGCGGGGCGCTGACCCGGCACGAGCCGTAGGCCAGGCGCAGCGCACGCCCGGGCTGCAGGGTGTGGATCCGTGAGGGCGGGTGGGCCGACCCGGGCTCGGGCCAGACCTGCTGGCCGTCGACCTCGACGACGTACGCCGTCGCGCTGCCGGGCTCGAGCCCGGTGACCTCGACGAGCGCGTAGTGGTGCCCGTGCACCGCGAAGGTGCGCGCGCTGCCCGAGGCACGGCCGGCCCGGACCACCACCGCAGCCGCCGACGCCGTCTCGACCCACACGGTGGCCGAGTCGGCGTCGACGTGCCGCAGCAGCGGGCCGAGCACGAGGCTCACGGCTCGAGGAGCACCTTGATCGCGCGGCGCTCGTCCATCATCTTGTAGCCCTCGGCGACCTGGTCCATCGGCAGCGTGGCGTCGAAGACCTTGCCCGGCTCGATGGTGCCGTCGAGGACCAGGCCCAGCAGGTGCGGGAGGTACTGGCGCACGGGGGCCATGCCGCCGGCGAGGCCGACGTTCTTCTGGAACATCCGGCGCACGGGCAGCTCGACCCCGTGCGGAACCCCCACGAAGCCGACGGTCGCGCCGGGACGGGCGACCGCGAACGCGGTGCCCATCGCCTGGTCGGTGCCCACGCACTCGAGCACGGCGTCGGCGCCGATGCCGGCGGTGATCTCCTTGATGGCCGCGGCGCCCTCCTTGCCGCGCTCGGCCACCACGTGGGTGGCGCCGAAGGCGCGACCGATCTCCTGGCGCGGCTCGTGGCGCGACATCAGCACGACCTTCTCGGAACCCATCTGGGCCGCGGCGAGCACGCCGCACAGGCCGACCGCGCCGTCGCCGACGACCACGGTGGTGCCGCCGGCGCGCACCTGGGCGGCCACGGCCGCGTGCCACCCGGTCGGCATCACGTCGGAGAGGGCCATCAGGTGCGGCACGAGCGCCTTGTCGGGGCCCTGCTCCCCGACGTCGGGCACGACGACCAGGCTGCCGTCGGCCTGGGCGACGCGGGCGAGCTCGCCCTGGCCACTGCTGGTCATGCCGAGGTTGACGCAGGCCGACTGCATGCCGGCGCGGCAGTGGGCGCAGGTGTTGTCGCAGTGGTCGAAGGGCACGACGACGAAGTCGCCGACCTTGACCTCGCGCACGTCGGCCCCGACGGCCTCGACGACGCCGATGCACTCGTGGCCGATCGTGTCGCCGGCGGTGATGTCGTTCTCGCCGCGGTAGGGCCACAGGTCGGAGCCGCAGATGCAGGCGCTGGTCACCCGCACGACCGCGTCGGTGGGCAGCTGGATCGTGGGGTCGGGGACGTCGTTCGAGAAGCGGATGTCACGGGCGGCGTGGATGGTGGTGGCTCGCATGCTCCGAGCATGGCATCCGTCGCCCCCACCCCGCCTCACCGGCGCGTCACCCTCCGGTGGTGTGCCTCTATCTCACATGTGAGTTACCGTCGACGCCATGAGTGACGACGTACGCAGCAGCGACGGCTACAAGGGCCGCATCGGCAACCTCATCCGTGACGCCCGCAAGCACCGCGGCCTGACCCAGCACCAGCTCGCCGAGCTCCTCGCGACAAGCCAGAGCGCGATCAACCGGATCGAGAAGGGCCACCAGAACCTCTCGCTCGAGATGCTCGCCCGCATCGGCGCGGCCCTCGACTCCGAGATCGTCGCCCTCGGTGCCGGTCCCACGCACCTGCGGATCCAGGGCCCGACCACGCTGTCGGGCTCGATCGAGGTCAAGACCTCCAAGAACGCCGGCGTCGCGCTGTTGTGCGCCTCGCTGCTCAACCGCGGTCGCACCACCCTGCGCAAGGTCGCGCGCATCGAGGAGGTCAATCGCCTGCTCGAGGTGCTGGGCAGCCTCGGTGTGCAGACCCGTTGGCTCAACGAGGACAACGACCTCGAGATCATCCCGCCCAAGACCCTGCGCCTCGACGCCATCGACGAGGCCGCCGCCCGGCGCACCCGCTCGGTGATCATGTTCCTGGGCCCGCTGCTGCACCGCGCCGAGACCTTCGACCTGCCCTACGCCGGCGGCTGCAACCTCGGCGAGCGCACCGTCGAGCCGCACATGTCGGCGCTGCGCCCCTTCGGCCTCGAGGTCAAGGCGACCGAGGGCAGCTACCACGCCAGCGTCGACCGCGCCGTCGAGCCGGTCCGCCCGATCGTGCTGACAGAGCGCGGCGACACCGTCACCGAGAACGCCCTGATGGCCGCGGCGCTGCACCCCGGCACCACCGTGATCCGCAACGCCTCGTCCAACTACATGGTCCAGGACCTCTGCTTCTACCTGCAGCGCCTCGGCGTGCAGGTCGAGGGCGTCGGCTCGACGACCCTGACCGTCACCGGGCGCACCGAGATCGACGTCGACATCGACTACGCCCCCTCCGAGGACCCGATCGAGGCGATGTCGCTGCTCGCGGCCGGCATCGTGACCGGCTCGACCATCACCATCCAGCGGGTGCCGATCGAGTTCCTCGAGATCGAGCTGGCGACGTTGGAGGAGATGGGCTTCGGCTACGACCGCTCCGAGGAGTACGTCGCGCGCAACGGCCAGACCCGCCTGGTCGACATCACCACGCGACCCTCGGTGCTCAAGGCCCCGCTCGACAAGATCCACCCGATGCCCTTCCCCGGCCTCAACATCGACAACCTGCCGTTCTTCGCGGTGATCGCGGCGGTGGCCACCGGCCAGACGCTGCTGCACGACTGGGTCTACGAGAACCGGGCCATCTACCTCACCGAGCTGACCAAGCTCGGTGCGCAGGTCAAGCTCCTCGACCCGCACCGGGTGATGATCGAGGGCCCCACGCACTTCTCCGGCACCGAGATCGTCTGCCCGCCGGCGCTGCGCCCGGCCGTGGTGATCCTGCTGGCGATGCTGGCCTCGAAGGGCACCAGCGTGCTGCGCTCGACCTACGTCATCCACCGCGGCTACGAGGACCTCGCCGAGCGTCTCAACGAGCTCGGGGCCAACATCGAGACCTTCCGCGACATCTGAGGCCCCGGGGAGGCGATACTGCTCCGGTGACCTCCCCGGCGACCTCCCCCACGACGGGTCATCCCTACCTCGACCGGGTGCTCGACCGCCCGGGCACCGTGCTGGCGCTCGCGCACCGCGGGGGTGCCTTCCACCCCGAGATCGAGGGGCTGGAGAACACCGTCGCGGCCTTCGAGCACGCCGTCGCGCTGGGCTACGGCTACCTCGAGACCGACGTCCACCTCACCCGCGACGGCGTGCTGCTGGCCTTCCACGACAGCGTGCTCGACCGGGTCACCGACCGCAGCGGCGCGATCCTCGACCTGACCCTGGCCCAGGTGCGCGAGGCCAGCGTCGGGGGGCGCGAGCAGGTGCCGACCCTGGCCGAGCTCTTCGAGCGCTTCCCCCACGCGCGGTTCAACATCGACATCAAGTCCGAGGGCGCCGTGGCGGCGCTGGCCGACTTCGTCTCGGCCCACGACGCCTGGGAGCGGGTGCTGGTCGGGTCCTTCTCGCCCGGGCGGCTGGCGACGTTCCGCAGGCTGACCGGGGGCCGGGTCCCGACCTCCGCGCACCCGTGGGAGGTGCTGGCCTTCCGGCTGCTGCCCAGCGCGCGGCTGGCCCGCGCGCTGACCGGGGGCAGGGTCGCGGCCCTGCAGGTGCCGCACCGGCGCCGGCTGCCGCTGGCCGGCGGACGCTCGGTGCGGGTGGTCACGCCCGGCCTCGTGCGCCGGGCGCACGCCGCCGGCGCGCACGTCCACGTCTGGACGATCGACGAGCCCGAGGAGATGCGCCACCTCCTCGAGCTGGGTGTGGACGGTCTGTTCACCGACCGCACCGACGTACTCCGCGACGTGCTCCGCGCGCGCGGTCAATGGGAGGAAGCACGCGATGAGCCGCGCAACGAGCACTGACCCGGCCGGCCCGGCCACCGCACGCAGCCGCTTCGGCTGGCCCGTCTACGCGTGGGGGCTGTGGGACTGGGGGTCGGCGGCCTTCAACGCCGTCATCACCACGTTCGTGTTCAGCGTCTACATCACCTCCGCCGACTTCGGCCCCAATGCGGACACCAACCTGGGTTGGGCGCTGGCCGGGGCCGGGCTGCTGGTGGCGCTCTTCGCGCCGATCACCGGCCAGCGCGCCGACCGGTCGGGGCGCCGCGGCTTCTGGCTGGCGGTCAACACGATGCTGGTCGTGGCGGTCTCGGCAGCGTTGTTCCTGGTGCAGCCGTCCGAGGAGTACCTCTGGCTCGGCCTGGTGCTGCTGGCCAGCGGCAACATCTTCTTCGAGTTCGCCTCGGTCAACTACAACGCGATGCTCAACGAGATCTCCACGCCCACCACGATCGGACGCGTCTCGGGGCTCGGCTGGGGCCTGGGCTACATCGGCGGCATCGTGCTGCTGCTGGCCGTCTACTTCGGGCTGATCAGCCCCGACGTCGGGATCTTCGGGATCACCGGCGAGAACGGCATGGACGTGCGCGTCACCATGCTCGTCTGCGCGGTCTGGACCCTGGTCTTCTCGCTGCCGGTGCTGGTGACGCTGCGCGACGACAAGGCGCAGCGCACCCCGCGGGGCCCGCGGGTGGGCATCGTCGACTCCTACCGCCACCTGATCGCCATGGTGGCCGACCTGTGGCACACCGACCGCAACACGGTGCGCTTCCTGCTGGCCTCGGCGGTCTTCCGCGACGGCCTGGCCGGCGTGTTCACCTTCGGGGGCGTGCTCGCCGCGGGGACATTCGGCTTCAGCGCCGGCGGCGTGATCATCTTCGGCGTGGCGGCCAACGTCGTGGCCGGGCTGGCGACCATCGGCTTCGGGGTGCTCGACGACCGGATCGGCCCCAAGCGCGTCATCGTCTTCTCGCTGGTGTGCATGATCGGTGCCGGCCTGGCGGTCTTCGCCCTCAACGCCGGCGGCAGCACCGTCTTCTGGACCTTCGGGCTGATGCTGGCGGTCTTCGTGGGCCCGGCCCAGAGCGCCTCGCGCACCTTCCTGGCCCGGCTGATCCCCGAGGGCCACGAGGGCCAGGTCTTCGGCCTGTACGCCACCACCGGCCGCGCCGTGAGCTTCCTGGCCCCGGCCGCCTGGTCCCTCTCGATCGCGCTCGGCGCGGCGGTGACCGGGGTCGCCGACAAGGACGACGCGCAGTACTGGGGCATCCTGGGGGTGCTGGTGGTGCTGGTGGCGGGCCTGCTCCTGCTGCTGCCGGTGCGCTCGGGCGTGCGCGACGACTCGGCCCTGGTCACGCACGCGTAGCGCAGGTCTCACCCCCGGCGGCGATTGCCGGAATTGTCGGGCCCTCGCTACCGTTGAACACTTCGAGAGCGCGACTGCGAGCGCAGTCGGAACCCCACCAGGCACACGAGAGGACGGGAGCGTCCCATGGCAGAGCGCACGCTACGAGGGGCACGGCTCGGAGGCCAGAGCTTCGAGGACGAGCGGGGCATCGAGTTCGCCGCGCGCCAGCAGGTGGGCTACCGCTGCCCGCAGGCGCACGAGTTCGAGATCACCATGTCGGTGGAGGCCGAGGTCCCCGCGGTCTGGGAGTGCCCGCGCTGCGGCGCCGAGGCCGAGAGCACCTCGGGCATCGAGCGCCAGGTGAAGGCCGAGAAGCCGGTCCGCACCCACTGGGACATGCTGCTCGAGCGCCGCTCGGAGAAGGAGCTCGAGGAGATCCTCAAGGAGCGCCTCGACCTGCTGCGCGGCGGCCAGATCGGCCCCGCCCACCTGCACAAGGCGAACGCCAAGCGCCGCCAGGCCAAGGCCTGAGCAGCACCCGCTAGGCGCTCGGCCCGGAGGGGTCCTCAGGATCCTCCACCACGTCGCCCCGGACCACCGGCCCCGTGCCCGGTCCGGGGCGTCCTGCGTCTCCGGGGCCGCCGCTCGTGGCTCCCGGTGCGCCGGGCCAGCCCCCGAACGTCACCGGCACCAGCCGGGTCGCCAGCGCCCGGGTCAGCAGGCCGCGGAAGAGGGGGCGCGAGAACGGCAGCACCAGCAGCAGCCCGAAGGCGTCCGTGACGAAGCCCGGCGTCAGCAGCAGGGTGCCGCCGACCAGCACCAGGGCGCCGTCGGCGAGCTCCTTGGCCGGCACTCCCCCGCGCGCCAACGTGTCGCGCAGCGCCCGCCACGCCCGCGCGCCCTCACGGCGTACGACGACGGCGCCGACGACGCTGTCGAGCACCAGCAGCAGGATGGTCCAGGCCGCGCCGATGACCTGGCCCACCTGGATGACCATGTAGAGCTCGAGCAGCGGCAGTGCCACGAACAGCACCAGCAGCACCCAGCCCAGCCGGCCCCGGCGGCGGCTCATCGCGCTCCTCGCACCAGTCGGACGGCCTGCTCGCGGCGCTCGGTCAGGCCCCACGCGGTGATCCGCTTCAACGACTCCACCGCGACCGCCCCGCTCATCTTGGAGTCGCCGCGCACCCGCTCCACGAACTCGATCGGGACCTCGCGCACGACGAGGCCGGCGCGCAGGGCGCGCACCACCAGGTCGGTCTGGAAGACGTAGCCGGTCGAGCGCACCGAGGCGAGGTCGATCCGCTCGAGCGTGGAGCGGCGGAAGAGCCGGTAGCCGGCCGTGGCGTCGCGCACCCGGACGCCGAGCAGCAGGCGGACGTAGAGGTTGCCCCCGCGCGAGAGCGCCTCGCGGCGGCGCGGCCAGTTGACGACCGACCCACCGGGCACCCAGCGCGAGCCGATCACCAGGTCGGCGGGCGAGCGGGGGTCGTCGAGCGCGTCGAGGAGGCACTGCAGCTGCTCGGGCTGGTGGGAGCCGTCGGCGTCCATCTCGCCGACGACCTCGTAGCCCGCCTCGAGCGCGACGTCGAAGCCGGCGCGGTAGGCCGCGCCCAGGCCGCCCTTGGCGGTGCGGTGCAGCACGCTGACACGCGGGTCGGCGGCGGCCAGGTCGTCGGCGACCCGGCCGGTGCCGTCGGGCGAGTTGTCGTCGACCACGAGCACGTCGACGCCGGGCTGGGCGGCGTGCAGCCGCTCCACCACCCAGGCCAGGTTCTCGGCCTCGTCGTAGGTCGGCACCACCATCACGACCCGGGCGCCGGTCTCGGCGCGGCTCACGGCTGGTCGACCATCGCGTCGTCTCCTCGTCGTGACGGACCCTGGGCGCCGTCGTGTCGCGGTGCGGTCGCGCGGCTGCGCTCCCGGCGCGCGCGACGATACGGGAGCAGGGCGGCACCGAGGGCCAGGAGGGTCGCGACGACCGCGGCCTGCCAGGGCAGGCGCCCCATCCGCACCGCCGGGGTCAGCGCCTCGTGCAGCGCGAGCTCCTCGACCAGCACCTCGGTCTCCTGCAGCCCGGCCCTCGCGACCACCTCGCCGTCGGCGCCGATCACGCCGCTGACGCCGTTGGTGGAGGCCACCACGGTGGCCCGGCCGGTCTCCAGCGCGCGCAGCCGCGTCATCGCGAACTGCTGCTGCACCTGGTCGGAGAAGATGAAGGTGGCGTTGGAGGTCTGCACGCTCACCAGCTGCGCCCCGCGCGCGACCTGGTCGTAGATCGCGTCCTCGTAGGCGACGTCGAAGCAGATCGCGTCGGCGACCCGGGTGCCGGCGATGCTCAGCGGCTCCTTGCCGGTGCCGACCAGCATGTCGCGCTGGATCCGCGCCAGGTCGCCGAAGCTGAGCTCCAGGGCGGTGCCCCGGAACGGGATGAACTCGCCGTAGGCGACCGGGTGCCGCTTGGTGTAGCGCTCCCCCGCCCCGGTGACGGGGTCCCAGACGATGCCCTGGTTGAGCACCGCGCCCGGCGGGCCGTCGACCAGGGCCCCGACGAGCACCGGCACGCCGATCGCCTCGGTGGCGCGCAGGATGCCGGCGTTGGTCTGCGGGTCGCGCCAGGGGTCGGTCGCCGTCGAGTTCTCGGGCCACACCACGAAGTCGGGGCGCGGCTCGAGCCCCGCGGCGACGTCGGCGGCCAGGTCGACGGTGGCCTGCACGTGGTTCTCGGTCACCTGGCGGAAGTCGTAGAGGATGTCGTTGCCGGGGCCCGGCACGTCGCCCTGCACCACGGCCACGGTCGCGGTGCCGGTGCTCGGGCTGGTCCAGGGCAGCGCCACCGAGGCCGCGACGCCGGCGACGACCGCGCCCAGGGCGACGAGCCCGACCAGCCGATCCCGGGCCGGTGCGGCCACCATCGCCGCGAGCGCGGCCCCGGCGAGCGCGAGCAGGAAGGTGACCCCGGCCATGCCGACGTACGGCAGCGTGGCGGCGACCGGGGTGTCGACGACCGCGAAGCCCAGACGGCCCCAGGGCATCCCGCTGAAGGGCCAGCCGCTGCGCCAGACCTCGACGGTGACCCACGCCGTGGCCACCCACAGCGGCCACAGCGGCAGCCGCGAGACCAGCGCCACGGCGCTGCCGAGCAGGCCGTAGAAGAGGGCCTGCGCCGCAGACAGCCCGAGCCAGGCGGCGAGGGCGACCGTCGTCATCCAGTAGATGTGGACGTAGTAGAAGCCGACCCCGAAGGCCAGCCCCACCACGAACGCTCGGCGCAGGCCCAGGCCGCGGGTCAGCAGCGTGTGGGCGGCCACGGCCAGCGGCACCAGCACGGGGACCAGCACGGGCACGGCGAACGGCTCGTAGGCCATCGCCAGGGCGACGCCGGCGAGCAGGGCGAGGACCGAGCGCTGGAGCACGGTCCCAGGCTACGGGGCGCCGGTGTGGGAGCCCGCCGCCGGGCGCAGAGGTGCGGGAGGATCCTGGGCGCCTTCGGTCCAGCCCGGTGCACGACCGGCTGCCGGGGCGGGCTGTTGTCTAGGGGGCTCAGGATTCCTCCCGCGACCGCTCCCGCGGGGCGGACCGACCTCCGCGAACAGTGTCGGACAGGTGTTTGGCACCCCACCCTCCGACACGGCCACTCGGACGTCGGTCCGCTCACCACGATCTGCACGAGCGGACGGCCCACCTTGGCGCGGGCCGCGAGGGGGTGTCAAGGAGACGCTGACCTGCGCAGACGCCTAAAACCGCAGGTCACGGGGGGTGCCCCTGAGCACCGGAAAGCCCAGGAAATCTAGACCGGTGACGGCGTGTCGTCCCCGACACGCCGGACCCCGACCACGGCCGTCCGCGTGTCGGCCCCGAGCAGGCGCAGCGCGAGCAGGGCGTACTGCTCGGCGAGGGCCGGCAGGGCCGTGGGACCAGCGGGGTCGAACCAGCGGGCGACACCGCTGCACATCTCCAGCAGCGCGCGCCGAGCCACCCCGGCCGACTCGACCCTGAAGGCGCCCTCGGCCACCCCCTGGTCGATGACCTCGCGCCAGGCCGACTCGTACCGGTCACGTAGCGCGACCACGTCGGCGCGGCGCTGGGGCGACAGGGCGTGCACCTCGTCGTCGACCACGCGCGTCTCCAGGGGGCGCTCGGCGTGGCTGGTGACGTGCAGCCGCACCAGCGCGGTCAGCCGCGGGACGGCGTCGTCGTGGGTGGCGAGCACGTCGGCGGTCGCGTCGAGCAGGCGCTCCAGGCTCGTGCGCATCAGCTCGACGAGCAGGTCCTCCTTGGTGCCCATGTAGTGGTAGAGCGACGCGCTCGAGAGCCCGGCCCGCTCGGCGAGCTGGCGGATGCCGGTGCCGTGGAAGCCCCGTTCGGCGAAGAGCTCGAGCGCCGCGACGCGCACGCGTTCACCGGAGGAGGTCATGGGCCTATGCTATCGATCGATCGATCGAGAGGCCACGGCGGTGCCGGGCCACGGACGCAGGGAGGACGCCGGTGCAGCCGGTCGAGTACAGCCACGACAGGTCCGCGGGGCCCGGGGTGGCGCTGGTCCACCTCAACCGGCCCGAGCGGCTCAACGCCGTCGACGAGGCGCTGACCCGTGGCCTGGTGGCCGCGCTGGAGCGCGCCCTCGCGGAGGACGCACGTGCGGTGGTGCTCGCGGGACGCGGACGCGCCTTCTGCGCCGGCCACGACCTCAAGGCCGAGCCGCCGGTCGAGACGCCGCTGCAGACCCGCGAGCGGCTCGAGGAGATCCAGGACGTCACCCGGCTGGTGCGCCGCTTCCCCGGCCCCGTCGTGGCCGCGGTGCACGGCTACGCCCTCGGGGCCGGCTGCGAGTTCGCCCTGGCCTGCGACGTCGTGGTGGCCGCCGAGGACGCCGTCTTCGGCTTCCCCGAGGTCTCGGTCGGCCTGTCGGTCACCGGCGGGGTGTCGCGGCTGCTGCCGGTGCTGGTGGGCTGGGCCCGCGCCAAGGAGCTGCTCCTGCTCGGCGAGCGGGTCTCGGGCAGCGAGGCCGCCGCGATGGGGCTGGTCGCGCGCGCGGCGCCCAGCGGCACCCACGAGGAGGTCGCCCTGGACCTGGCTACGCGGATGGCCCAGCGCCCCGCGCTGGCGCTCTCGCTGGCCAAGCGGGTGCTCGACGGCGGGCTGGACTCCACCCTCGAGGAGGCGATGGGCCGCGAGGTCGAGCACGCCGTGCTGACCTCGCTCTCCGGTGAGGGCGAGGCGCCGCGCGAGGGGTTCGGTCGTGACTGAGACCCTCGTCGCCCACCTCGAGGAGGCCGCCCGGCGCCGGCCCGACCGCCCCGCCTGGACCTTCGACCTGGGCGCCGGGGGCTGCACGACCTGGAGCTTCGGCGACGTCGCCGCGACCAGCGCGTCGTACGCCGCCGCCCTCGCCGCCCGTGGTGTCGGCGCCGGCGACCGCGTGGGCGTGATGCTCGGCAACACCGCCGACTCGCCGCTGGTCTGGCTGGCGCTGCAGCGGCTGGGCGCCGCGGCGGTGCCGCTCAACGTGCGCTACCGCCACGACGACCTGGGCCACGTGCTCGTCGACTCCGGGGCACGCCTGGTGGTCGCCGCACCCGAGCACCACGAGCTGGTGCGCAGCGCCGCCGACCTCACCGGCGGCGTCGAGGTCCTCTCCCCTGCGGACCTGGAAGGCTCGGCCGAGCCGGCGCCCGCCGCCGACGACCCCGACGCGGTCGTCAACGTGCAGTACACCTCCGGCACGACCGGGCGGCCCAAGGGCTGCCTGCTGACCCACCGCTACTGGACGACGCTGGGCGGATCGATGGTCGAGGAGTTCCCCCGCCTGGGTGCCGACGACGTGATGCTCACCGCGCAGCCCTTCCACTACGTCGACCCCCAGTGGAACGTCGCGGCCGCCCTGATGGCCGGCGCCCACCTGGTCGTCCTCGACGGCTTCCACCCCTCGACCTTCTGGGCCAAGGTGCGCGAGCACCGCGTCACCTACTTCTACTGCCTGGCCTCGATGCCGACCCTGCTGCTGCGGATGCCGCCCGACCCGCTCGACCGCGAGCACGTGGTGCGCGTCGTGCAGTGCTCGGCCATCCCTCCGGCGCTGCACGCCGACCTCGAGGCCCGGTGGGGCGTGGGCTGGTATGAGGCCTTCGGGATGACCGAGACCGGCGCCGACATCCGCGTGGGTGCCGACGAGCACGCCGCCCTGGTCGGCACCGGCTGCCTGGGCCGCCCCGCCGCGCACCGCGAGGTCCGTCTCGACGAGCAGGGCCAGCTGTGGCTGCGCGGCCCGGGGATGATGCTGGGCTACCTGGGGCTGGAGCCGCCCTTCGACGCCGACGGCTGGTTCCCCACCGGCGACCTGGCCCGCCTCGACGACGCGGGCCGGGTCTACCTGACCGGTCGGCTCAAGGACATGATCCGGCGCAGCGGCGAGAACATCGCCGCCGTCGAGGTCGAGGAGGTCCTGCTGGCCCACCCGGCCGTGCGCCTCGCGGCCGTCGTCGGGGTGCCCGACGACGTGCGCGGCGAGGAGGTGATGGCCTTCGTGGTGGCCCCCGGGGCCGACGAGCACGAGCTGGCGCGGTGGTGCGCGGAGCGCCTCGCGCCGTTCAAGGTGCCCAGCCGCTGGGCGCTGCGCGACGACCTCCCGCTCACCGCCTCGCACCGCGTCGAGAAGGCCCGGCTGCGCGCCGAGGCCGCCCGCGTCGCGACGCCCGGCACCGTGGGAGGTGCCCGGTGAAGGCCGACCTGCTGCTCACCAACGCGCGGGTCCGCACCCTGGAGGGCCCGGGCCGCGACCACGTGGCCCGCAGCGTGGCGATCTGGCGCGACCGGGTCGTGGCCGTCGACGACGACGTGGCCGCCCACCGGGTGCTCGACCTCGACGGGGCCGTGGTGGCCCCCGGCTTCCACGACGCCCACAACCACATGGCCTGGTTCGGGCAGTCGCTCGACGAGCTCGACCTGCGCCTGCCCAGCCTCGAGGCGCTGTACGACGCCGTGGCCGCCCGGGCCCGCGACCTGCCGCCCGGCGCGTGGGTGGTCGGCGCCGGCTACGACGAGAACAAGATCGGTGCGCACCCCGACCGCGACGGGCTCGACCGGGCCGCCGGGTCTGGCTGCGGCACACCTCGGGGCACATGTGCGTGGTCAGCAGCGCCCTGCTCGACGACCTCGGGCTGGGCGACGCGGCGGTGGAGGTGCCCGGCGGGCGCGTCGTCGTCGACGGCAGCGGGCGGCCCACCGGGCTGCTGCAGGAGCAGGCCCAGCACCTGGTCAACGACCTGGTGCTCCCCTACCCCGTGGCCGGGCTGGTCGACGCGATCGAGCGGGCCGGGCAGGTCTACCTGGGCCAGGGCCTGACCTCGGTGGTCGAGGCCGGCGTGGGCGGCGGGTGGATCGGACGCAGCCCGGTCGAGGTGGCGGCGTACCAGGAGGCCCGGGCGCAGGGCCGGCTGCCGCTGCGCGTGGAGCTGATGGTGGCCGCCGACGCGCTGCGCCCCCTGCAGGGCCACGTCGACGACGACCTGGGGCTCGGGCTCGACCTCGGCATCCGCACGGGGCTCGGCGACGACCGGCTGCGACTGGGACCGGTGAAGATCTTCTCCGACGGCTCGCTGATCGGGCACACCTGCGCCCTGACCGACGAGTTCGCCGACACCCCCGGCGAGAAGGGCTACCTGCAGGACGACGCCGACGCGCTGCGCGAGCGGATCCTCGGGGCGCACCGCTCGGGGTGGCGGGTCGCGGCGCACGCGATCGGCGACGCCGCCATCGACCTCGTCCTCGACGCCTACGACGAGGCCCAGCGGCGCTGGCCGCGCGCCGACGTGCGCCACCGCATCGAGCACTTCGGCGTCTCGCGGCCCGACCAGGTAGCCCGGGCCGCGGCCCTGGGCGTGGTGCCGGTGCCGCAGGGGCGCTTCGTCGGCGAGATCGGCGACGGCATGCTGCGAGCGCTCGGACCGGAGCGGGCCTCGTGGATCTACCGCTACCGCTCGCTGCTCGACGCCGGCATCGCCGCGCCGGCCAGCTCCGACCGCCCGGTGGTCGACGGCACCCCGCTGAAGGGCATCCACGACATGGTCAACCGGCGCACCGACTCCGGCCAGGAGTGCGGCCCCGAGGAGGCGATCAGCGGCCTCGAGGCGCTCACGGCGTACACGCTCGGCTCGGCGCACGCCTCGCACCAGGAGCACGAGAAGGGGACCATCGCGCCCGGGAAGCTCGCCGACCTCGTCGTGCTCGACGACGACCCGGCGACCGTCTCCCCCCGGGTGATCCGCGACATCCGGGTCCTGCGTACCTTCCTGGGAGGAGAGGTGGTGTGGGAAGCATGATCGTGCAGCCCCAGGACGACCACCCGCTGGTGGAGGCCGCGACCCTGACGGCCGACCAGCTGGCGCTGGTGCAGGAGATCTACGACGAGGCGTTCCCCGAGGACCTGCGGGTCCCCTTCGACGACCTGCTCGTCGACCGGGTGCTGGTGCGCCTCGACCCGCAGGGACGCCCCGAGGGGCTGGCGGTGGTGCGCGCCCTCGGCGGCACCGGCTGGACGTTCCTGCGCTACTACGCCGTGGGCGCACGCGGCGGCGGCACCGGCTCGGCGATGCTCGAGCAGCTCGCCGCCCGGCTGTCCCGCGAGGGCGGCTCGCTGCTGGTCTGGGACGTCGAGGATCCCGACGAGCCGGGCCTGGGCCCCGACCACGTCCTCGAGCACCAGCGCCGCATCCGCTTCTACGAGCGCAACGCCGGCGAGCTGCTGCCGGTCGCGGAGTACCGCCCGCCGCACGACGGCGGCCTCGAGGGCCACGCGCCGCCGATGCGGCTGATGTGCCGCACCCTGGGCGCCTGGGTGCGGCCGCCGGTCGCCGACATCGTCCGCGGCGCCTACCAGCACCGCTACGGGCTGGCCGGCGACGACCCCGTCGTACGACGCACGCTGGAGGCCAGCGCGCTGCCCTGACTCTTGGCCGCCCCTCGGACGAAAGATCTTGCGGCGTTTCGTTCGACATCCCGCAGATCCTTCTGGCATCGTTGCTCCCATGAGCATCGAGACCTCCATCGCGTTCCTGGTCGAGGACGCCACCGGGCAGCCCTACCCCTACCGGCGTCCCGAGCTGGTCGAGCCCGACTGGACCCGCTTCCCGGGGTGGCGCGACGTCACCGCCGCCGACTGGGCCTCGGTGCAGTGGCAGCGTGCGCACTGCGTCAAGAACGTGCGCCAGCTGCGCGAGCTGATGGGCGACCTGCTCGACGAGCGGTTCTACGCCGACCTCGAGCGCGACCAGGCCGAGCGGGCCACCATGTCGATGCTGGTGCCGCCGCAGATGCTCAACACGATGGTGCCCTTCGCCGAGCCCGCCGGGCCGGGCTCCTTCACCGAGGCCTTCTACGCCGACCCGGTGCGCCACTACATGCTGCCGGTCTTCTCCGACCGCCGCACCGACTGGGCCTCCCACCCGCACGCCACCCGCGACTCGCTGCACGAGCACGACATGTGGGCCACCGAGGGCCTGACCCACCGCTACCCCACCAAGGTGCTCGCCGAGCTGCTGCCGACCTGCCCGCAGTACTGCGGCCACTGCACGCGCATGGACCTGGTCGGCAACTCGACCCCGGTCATCGAGAAGCTCAAGTTCGCCGGCAAGCCCAACGACCGCATCGGCGACATGCTCGACTACCTGCGCCGCACCCCGTCGGTGCGCGACGTCGTGGTCTCCGGCGGCGACGTGGCCAACATGCCCTGGCCCCGCCTCGAGGCGTTCCTGACCTCGGTGCTGGAGATCGAGAACGTGCGCGACATCCGCCTGGCCACCAAGGCCCTCGTCGGCCTGCCGCAGCACTGGCTGCAGCCCGAGGTCGTCGAGGGGATGAGCCGGGTGGCCGGCGTGGCGCGCTCGCGCGGGGTCTCCCTGGCCATCCACACCCACGCCAACCACGCGCAGTCGATCACCCCGCTGGTCGCCGAGGCCTCGCGGGCGATGCTCGACGCGGGCGTGCGCGACGTGCGTAACCAGGGCGTGCTGCTCAACGGCGTGAACGCCGACCCGCACGCGCTGCTCGACCTGTGCTTCGCGCTGCTCGACGGCGCCCAGGTGATGCCCTACTACTTCTACATGTGCGACATGATCCCGTTCTCGGAGCACTGGCGGGTCTCGGTCGCCGACGCCCAGCGCCTGCAGCACCACATCATGGGCTACCTGCCGGGCTTCGCGACGCCGCGCATCGTCTGCGACGTCCCGTTCGTCGGCAAGCGCTGGGTGCACCAGCTGGCCGACTACGACACCGAGCGCGGCATCTCCTACTGGACCAAGAACTACCGCACCTCCATCGAGGCCGACGACGCGCAGGCGCTCGAGCGCACCTACGAGTACTACGACCCGATCCACACCCTGCCCGAGGCCGGGCAGCGCTGGTGGGCCGAGCACGGTCGGCTCGACGAGTCGGCGCTCAAGGCCGCCGAGGTCGCGGAGGCCTCGCGGCGTACCGCTGCGCTGCAGGCCTGGTAGCGGGCCTGTAGCCCGCCCGGCGCGCTGCGACGGCCCGGGGGCTCAGGCCTCCGGGTCCTCGCCGGTGCCGGTGACCGGGCGGTTCTCGTAGTAGGTCGTCAGCACGATGGTGGTGCGGGTCGAGACGTTGGCCGCGGCGCGCACCCGGGCGAGCAGGTCCTCCAGCGCGGCCGGGGAGGTGCAGCGCACCAGCAGCACGTAGGACTCCTCCCCCGCCACCGACCAGCACGACTCGATCTCCTCGATGTGCTCGAGGCGGGCCGCGCAGTCGTCGGGCTGCGAGGGGTCGATCGGGCGGATGGAGATGAAGGCGGCGAGCGGCACCCCGATCTCGGCGTGGTTGATCGTCGCGCCGTAGCCCTGGATCAGGTCGCGCTGCTCGAGCCGCTTGACGCGCTGGTGCACCGCCGACGTCGACAGGCCCGTCGCCTTTCCCAGGTCGGTGAAGGACATCCGGCCGTCGTGGGCCAGCAGGGCCAAGATCTTGCGGTCGGTCGCCTCGACTCCGGGATGGCTCACTCCTGCACCCTAGTGCCCGGCGGGGTCGCGGTGCCCTCACGACCCCTGCAAGACTGCGCCGGTGACCCAGCAGCCCGGCCGCCTGATGCTCCTCGACACCGCCTCGTCGTAGTTGCATCATGGGCGCATGACACCCGCCGGCAGCCAGGACGGTCTGCGCGTTGCCGCCTACGTCCGCATCTCGCGCGACGCTGACGACTCGACCAGCATCGCCCGACAGGTCGACATCACCGGCCGGTACGCCGCCGCTCGCGGCTGGGAGGTGGTCGAGACCGTGCAGGACGTAGACGTGTCCGCGAGCAAGCGCCGCCTGGACCGCCCCGGGTTGAGCCGCGTGCGGGAGCTCGTGCGGGCCGGGGAGGCGGATGCCGTACTGGTGTGGCGCCTCGATCGGCTCGCGCGGTCCGTCGTGGACATGGGCACGCTGCTAGACGAGGGTCTGCAGGTCGTGTCGTGCACCGAGCCACTGGACACCACCTCGCCGATGGGGCGGGCCATGGTCGAGATTCTGCAGGTGTTCGCAGCGCTGGAGTCGTCCACCATCGGGCAGCGCGTGAAGTCTGCGCGCGACTACCTCGCCACCAACCACCGCCACCCCGGCGGGGCAGTCCCCTACGGTTACCGATCGGTGCCGCATCCGTCTGGCCAGGGGCGGGTGCTGGAGGTGGACGCTGTAGAGGCCGCGCACGTGCGTGCCGCCGCGGACCACGTGCTGGGCGGCGGCAGCCTCTACAGCGCCACTCAGCTGCTCCGAGACCGGGGCGCCAAGCCTCGACGCGCGGCCGAGTGGTCGCTGTCGTCGCTGCGCGTGGTGCTCACCGGAGACGCCATCCTGGGCCGCATCACGCACCGCGGTGCGGTCGTCCGCGACTCTGCGGGAATGCCCGTACAGCCGTGGGCGCCGGCGCTCCCCCTGGAGGACGCCAACCGGCTGCGGGCGCTGCTGGCCACCAGGCCGGCCGGCGAGCGGCGAAAACGAGCGACGCGCCTCCTGTCGGGGCTGGTGCTGTGCGACGGCTGCGGCGGCAACATGCGCGTGTCCACGAGTCGGGTGTCCAAGGACAAGGCTCCCGTGCTCCGCTACGCCTGCCATGCCCGGTCCGACGGGCGCACCTGCCCGCACCCCTCGTCCATCAACTGCCAGTTGCTCGAGGAGTGGGTCAGTGACGGATTGCTCGGCATGTTGGGCCACGCACCCATGGTCGAGAAGATCGTGACCGTGCGCGACGAGCCCGAGCTGGCCGGCGTGAACGCTGCCCTCACCGACCTGGGCCAGCAGATCGCACAGCCGGGCGCCGACGTGGCCGCCCTCGCGGGCCAGATCGCAGAGCTACAGGAGCGGCGCCACCAGCTCGACACGCAGCCTGTGCAGCCCACGGTGGAGCACGTCGAGACCGGACAGACCTACGAGGAGTGGTGGGACACCCACGAGGACGTGGCGCAGCGGCGTGACTTCCTCCGCGCAACCGGGTTCGTGCCGGTGCGGATCAAGCCGGGCCAGCGGGGTCGCAAGGGGCTGGACCCTGAGCGCGTGGTCCTCGGCGATCCCTTCGCGGCGGCAGGCGGGAGCGGGCTGTGGGAGCGGACGCCAGACCTGGAGGCGCGGGCGCGCCTGTTCGCCGGCGAGTAGGCGCGGCGGTCACGGGGCCCGGCGAGCGAACTCCTGTGCCGCTCGCCGGGTGACCCGCTTTCAGCGGCTGACCGTCCGTTGACAGGCTGTCACGTGCCACCGACAGCCTTCGGACACGGAGCGCCGAGCGGCTGCGAGCTCTGCCGGCGTCGGCGCCCCTGGGGCCCCGGGACTCTCGGGCCTGTGCGTGCGCACACGGTGCGCACAGTCTGCGCTTATGTGGACAGGCGTGCTCCGTCAAGTGGGGCAAAGATGGCTGCGCAACGCCCCGGCCTTCGACCTGTGCAGGCTGCAGCCCGGCCGTGCTCGATGCGGCTGGCTTCGCCTAGGTGTGATGCCCAGCCAGGTTGTTCAACCTGCTGATGGGTGAGCGCTTCCCGATGGCCGAGTGGGGCCGATGGTGGTTGTACTCGTGGACCCATCCTGGCAGGGCCGCTAGTCGGGCGGACTCGGAGTTGTAGAACTTCTTGAACGCCCACCCTTCAGCCAGGGTGCGGTGGAAGCGTTCGATCTTGCCGTTGGTCTGCGGCCGGTACGGCCGGGTCCGTTTCGGGGTGATCCCCAGTTCGGTGCAGGTGTCGCGCCACAGGAACGACCGGTAGGCGCCGCCGTTGTCGGACAGCACTCGCTTCACGGTGACTCCGCGTTCAGCGAACCAGGCAACCGCGTTGCGCAGCACCGCTGCGGCGGTCTCCTTGGTCTCGTCGTCGTGGGCCTCGACGTAGGCGACGCGGGAGTGGTCGTCGATCACGGTGTGCAGGTAGCAGGTCCCGACGAGTGGCTGGTGGTACTTGCTCTTGGCTGCACCGGTGCGGGCCGCGGTCGCTGCGCGGTGTTTGTTGCCCTGCTGGCGTCCGACGTAGCGCCAGCCGCCGCCGTCGGGGACGCGCCCGAGTTTCTTGACGTCGACGTGGATCAGGTCGCCCGGGCGGTCGTGTTCGTAGCGGCGGATCGGTTCGCCGGTGGCCCGGTCGATGTGGGTGAGTCGGTTGATCCGGCAGCGGACCAGGACCGCGTGCACGGTCGATGACGCCATCCCGAGTCGGTCGGCGATCTCGACGGGCCCGAGCCGTTGTTTCCAGCGCAGGTGCACGATCTTGCGGACCACCGGCGCCGGGGTCCGGTTCGGTTGGTGGTGAGGTGCTGAGGACCGGTCGTACATCCCGGCCGGGCCTTCGTCGCGGTAGCGCTCGGCCCACTTCTTCGCGGTGCGCCACGAGACGTCGTAGCGCTCGGCGGCACGTGCCGGTGGCCAGCCCTGGTCGACGATGAGGCGTGCGAGTCGAAGCCGGGCACGTGGGGTCAGGGCCGCGTTGGCATGGGTAGCGTGGGACACGAAGGCCTCCTTGGTGGCGGAGCGGTTCCTTAGACAGCTCCACTCCACACCGGGAGGCCTTCACCCATCCACGATCTCAGATCGTGTCGTCGCAAGATCTCGACCAACGTGCCTGGTCATCACATCTCGGGTAGCCGGGGTCATTGTCTCGCCAGTGGTCCGGCGTCGAGTGACTCCCGAGGGAGGCTGTGGCGCCCGCTCCGAGCATGGCCGCGGCGGTGAAGACGATGAGGAAGAGTCGTCGCATCGGAAACTCCTTGGCCTAGTGCTCGTGGGTGTCGTGGTCGTGGGCTTCGCCGCTGATTGGCGCGCCGACCGCTGTGCCGCCGACTGACGGTCGTTCTCCCGGGCAGAGCCGTTCGGTGATGCGGTTAGCAGTGCTGCTAGCGACGTAGGTGAGGGTCATGCACATCTGGCCGTTCGCTCCCTCGACCGGGACGGCATCGATGATCGTGGCGCCCACTGCACACGGGATGGTGACCGTGAGGTCTGGGTAGCCCTTGCTCCCGGGGACCGATGGGCAACTTTGCTCGCCGGGCGCTTCCTCCGGTGCCGGATCCTGGGCGAGCACGATCGGAGCACCGTCCTCTGGGAACGGGTCACATGGCCCGAATTCCAGCTCTGCTCCCTTGAGCTTGGTGACCAATTCCTCGCTTGGGCACGGTGGGGCGACCTCGCCGGGTAGGCCGGTGGCGGCCTTGGCGACTTCTTGAAGAGTCATCGAGGCGTCGTAGACCTGCTCTGCAGATCGTGGAGCTGCCGGTTCGTCGTCGTCGCTGGGCGTCATGGCCAACGCGACGCCGGCGCCGCCGCCCGCGATGATTGCGACCGCGACGACTGTGGCGGTTCGTCGAATGGGTAGACGCGGCATAGCGCACCTCCGAGATCCCCCGTGCCTGTGAGTCAGGTCACAGTGTTGCCTGATGGTGAACCTCAGCCGCGCTTGCTGTTAATAGCACCGAAGATGTTGTTGGCTTCCCGCACCCATGGGGGTATCGAGATCGGGCGTCAAGGAGGTCGGGGCGGTCAAGCTTTGCCAATTCGCGTCAGGGGACGGTCACAGGGGCCACGAGCCGCTCGCTGCGGGCGTCGCCGAAGTCGATCGTGGCCAAGTAGTCGCCAGCCCGCAGTCCACGGATGCTGAACGTCGGTCCCTCGAACGTTGTGTTGAAGCCCGGAGCCAACTCCTGAGCGCCCGCGCACTTGGTTTCCACCAGGCCGTCGAGTGTGGACTCCGGTTGATCAAGCGGAACCAGGCCGAAGTTGTAGTTCGCGTTGTGCAAACAGCTCGGATCGGTAACCGGCTCGCCGCTGCGGTTCGCTACCGTGATCGTCGATGCGACGGTGCCGTCTGATTGCGGTTCGGCCAGGACGAGGCGGTAGGCCAACGGGTCGAGCAGGGCTGCGTCGGAGGGACTGGTGTTTGTCGGCTCGGTCGAGGCCGGCGCCGAAGGCCTTGTGGCGAGCGAATTGGCCGGGCTCCGGTCGGGAACGCGGTTATCGTTGACGCCACTCGTAACGGCATACGACGTCGCCAAGATCGCGACCACCGACGCGGCAGCGAGACCTGCGGCGAGACCTGCGGGCACCCTGCGTGCTGTGCCGGTCTGCCCGCTCTGAACTTGGGCGAGGACCTGCTCGGCAAGCGTCGCGCCGTCAGGAGCGAGACGATCGTAGTGGCGCATTGCCTGGAAGACGTCGGTGTCGACGGACTCGGCGCGGTCAGTTGGTTCTCTGGGCTCAATCATCAGTGCTCCTGGACGGTGTGCTCGACGAGAAGGGGACGAAGGGTGGCGGCGCCCCGGGCAGCGAGGCTGCGTACGGTGGCCCGGCGACAGCCGAGCAGCGCGGCGATCTCGTCGTCTGGACAGGCCTCGTAATGCCGCAATACGAGGACAGCGCGCTGCCGGGCAGGCAGCTGTCCGAGGGCATGCCAGATCCGATCGCGCTCTGCAAGAGCGTCGATCGGCTGGGCCTCAGATCCTGCGGTGGCCTCAGCATCGTCCGACCACGGCTGCGTGATAAGCCGCCGGCGGCGGCCGGAGTCAATGTGTCGATTGACGAGCATTCGTCGCGTGTAGGCGTACGCCGATCTTGCGCCATCCACTTGTGGCCAGCGCCGATAGACCTCCAGCAGAACATCCTGTACGAGATCGGCGGCCGCTTCACGGTCATGGGTCAACTGGTGTGCCAGGCGGGCCAGCCTCACCGCGTGCTGACGCACGAAGGCCGCGAACACATCGTCTTCCACAATCATAGAGACGTACGATCGTGGTCCGGCTGTTGCGCCGACTCGCCAGTTGCCCATCGAGACATCTTGCCCAAGTGAGCGGTCGTGCACGCCGACTCGGCTGAGCGCAGCAGAGCCGGGCTCATTCCGAGCCTCTATTGGTCCAGTTCAGGCAGAGTTCGTCGAGCAGTTGCTCAATCCTCTTCCGGGTTGCGGTGTGACGTTCGATCTCGCGTTCCCAGCCGCGGGCAGTGGCGTCGTCGATCAGCTGCTGTTCGACCTCCAGGCGGGCGCGTAGCCGGGGTGCGTAGTCGCTGGTCGTGAGGAACTTCGAGCAGGTCAACGCGAGGTCGCACTCGCATGGTCCCTCGGCTGGGGTGCGCAGGCAATGGCCGAGTTCGAGCTGGGTCTTGAGAAAGTTGGTTTCTAGCCAGGACACCGCTTCGGGGTCGAGGCTGTGCTCACGCAGGGCGTCGGCGGCCGGGCCGGCGAGGGTGACGTCCGGCCCGAGGTGGCGGTCGAGGGCGTCTTCGTACTGCTGCTTGACGGTCGGGTCCGACAGGGTCGAGTAGATGATCGACATGTTCGGCGTCGCGTGGCCGAGCACGGCCATGATGGTCTGGATCCGGGCTCCGCCTTCGGCGAGCTGGGTGCCGATGGTGTGCCGGAACCGGTGCGCGGTGATCGTTGCCTTGCCGGCCGAGTCCACCAGACCGGCGGAGGTGCAGGCTTCGGCGAGGGCCATGTCGAAGAGCAGCGACTTGGACAGCAGCTTGCCGCGCACCACGAAAATGTGGCTCTCCTGTCTCTTCCGTGGGTCATGTGCGCCCGGGGAGGGTGGGCCGGTGGCCGCCGAGGTTGAGCATGGCCAGCGCGATGAGGGCTTCGGGTGATCTGAATCCGAAGGCGACGCGGGTGATGAGTCGGATCTTGGTGTTGATCGATTCGATGCGTCCGTTGGACAGGTCGTGCTCGATGGCGGCCAGGATCGATGTGCGGTGCTTGGTGATTCGTCGTTGCAGCTCGACGAAGGAGGGAAGCCGGCATCGTCGGGCCCAGGCGATCCAGGCATCGAGGGCCTCGCAGGCTTGGTTGTAGGGCAGCTGGAAGACCACGCGCAGACCTTCTTTGAGCAGGTAGGCGCGGTGGAGGCGTGGATCGGTCTTGGCGA